>CANQHO010000031.1 GCA_947623815.1 uncultured Bacilli bacterium
TTCAGTGACTCGTTTTGGCATGGAATACTAAAAAAACTTGTTTTTTTTGAGTTATTATTTAAATAAATAACATGTTTTTCTTAAATTACAAAAAAAACTGGAAAACCAGTTATCCAAAAATAAGAATTAAAAATTGTAGTGACATAATTATTCCATTGTGGAAAAAATGAAGACTAGATGATACTAAAACATTGTCAGTTTTAGTTAAAATATAAGCAAATATAAAACCAGGTGTACAATAAGGAATTAAATATAACCAATCAGTTAAAGTTTCAACATTCCCAACAACATGTAATCCACCAAATACTAATCCCGAAACAATAATAAATAAAGTATCATTTTTTATCAAATTACGAATACCTTGTCTAAATATCAATTCTTCAACAAATGGAGCAATCATAACCGAAGCATAGAAAACATAAATAGGATTTATTTTAAATAACTCGCGAATAGTTTCTTCATTACCCGCTACATTTCCCCCGTTGATAACTGATATTATTCCATTACTAACCATCATTATACCTAAAAGTAAAAACCAATATTTAAAATAAGTATTAAAATATTTTTTATGATTTTTTTTAAGATCCTTAAAACCTTTTTCTAAATAAGTATGAAATAGTAAAAATATGACACAAGCTTCCATAGTCTGCCAAGAAAATAAGAAAATATATTTAAAAATACCAGGTAATGTATCCGGATCAACTCCAATTAAATTAAAAAAAGGAAGTTGTAAGTATGGTAAAGTAAAATACGCTATGAAGGCTATAATAGTTATAACAATTGTTTTTACAGACTGCTTGTTCAAGTTCATCATCTCCTATTTTTCATTATATCATACCCATTCAAAAAATAAAATAGCAGAATTGTCTGCTATATATTATTTACTAAAATATCAATAATTTTTTCTTTTTGTTTTTCATCACAATTTTCCCAAAGTATTTCAAAAAACACTCCTAAACCGGGTAGAGTAACCTCATCATTTTCTTCTAAAGAAGAGTTAATAGAATCTTCAATTTCCCTAGGATTTGCGGATTTAAAATTGTTTTTAATGTATTCTCTAATATTGATATTCATCAAATCACCTCATTTCTATTTTGGATTTGATAAATAAAATTATACATATTTGGTTGAAAACTAATTTTTACTATGTTATAATATTTAGAGAATAAAGAGGGTAGATATATGAAAAAGGTATATGTAATGGACAACCGTGGTCGAGAAAAAGTGGCCGATAAAATTGCTTATTTTAAAATAGAAGATAAAAAATATTTTATTTATACATTGAATGAAGTAGATTCAGAAGGATATTTAAAACTTTATATTAAGCAATTTGAAAACGGTGAAGATATAGAAATTTTAGACATAGAATGGGAACATGTAAAAGGGCTTGTCCAAGAAGTATTAAGACAAATGCGTGACGGAGTAATTAACACGTATGAATTATTAGACTTTGACGATGTTACAGAGGTAATGGAAAATGGAGCGCGAGTATTTAAATTAAAAAAAGAAATTGTCGACCAAATAAAAGAACAAGATTTAAAAGAGGAAAATGACAATTACGATTTTGAAAATGTCGACGATTTTAGTAATGCTTTAATTGAAGCATTTAAAAAAGCGGCCAAAAAACCTAAAGTTTTAGAAAATATCGAACAAAAAGTAGATAACCTTTTACTTCCCGAAGAAGAGGAAGAAAAAGAAATATCAATTCCAGTAACCCCAAAAGTCGAAGAAGAACCTAAAGTTAAACCGTATGTTGTCAGTAACGTACCAGTATTAGAATACCAAGAAACTATTATGCGTTTAGAACAAGATACTAAAAAAGTCCATGAAGTTTGTCAAAACTTAAAAAATGAAAATGATCGTTTGGTAATGGAAAATGACAATTTGAAAAAAAATAAACGTTTATTAGAAAGTGAAAATGAAAAACTAAAAGCAGAATTAGAACAATGTAGAAGTAGTGTTAACCAATATCAAGGAACATTAGAGCATTTAAAAGATATAATGAAAGGCGTTGAATAGCCTTTTTGTTTTAGGAGTAATATGAAAAAGAAAGTAACCATAGGAGCATTTATTATTTTAATAATGGTATTAGGAGGATACACATTATTAGATAGTATTTTTTCCTTTTCATTAAAAGGAAAAGATAAAATAGAAACTGTTTATAATACGGATTATAAAGAACCGGGATATGAAGTTAAATTAGGTAAAAAGAATATATCGTCGAAAGTACAGGTAAAAGGAACCGTAAATTCTAAAAAACTAGGTAGTTATACTTTAAAATATAAAGTTAAATATCTTTTTTTAGAAAGAAATTTAACTAGAACAGTAACTGTTGTCGATAAAGAACCACCGGTTATTACTTTAAAAGGAAGTAATAAAATGACTATTAAAATAAATAGTACTTATAAAGAACCCGGTTATGAAGTTAAAGATAATGTCGATAATGATTTAGAAGTTAAAATCGAAGGAAAAGTCGACCCTAAAAAAACTGGTAAGTATGTCTTACTATACAAGGTTAAAGATAAATCAGGTAATGAAAATAGTATATCGCGAGAAGTTATAGTTGAAAAATCAAATAATAGTAGTAAAGGTATACCAGTTTTAATGTATCATTATTTTTATGATGAAAAAAAGCCACCCAAAGGAAAAACATTAAACGCCAATTATATAGAAATAAAAGACTTGGAAAACCAACTTAAATATTTAAAAGAAAATGGTTTTTACTTTCCTAGTTGGCAAGAATTATATGAATATGCTCAAGGAAAAATAGACTTACCTAATAAAAGTGTTGTATTAACTAGTGACGATGGGGCAAAAAGTTTTTTTACCTATGCCGTACCTTTAGCCAATAAATATCAAGTTCCGATAACTTCCTTTTTTATCGCTAGTAGAAAACAAGAAATAGAAAAATATAAATCCGATTATGTCCATTTTGAATCACATACTTATGATATGCATCATGCGGGATGTCAAGGTGGTCGCGGAGGAATCTTTTGGTGTATCGATGAAAAAAAAGGAATAGCGGATTTAAAAAAGGCTATTTCCATAGTAGGATCAGATTATGCTTTGGCGTATCCTTATGGTGACGTTAATGAAAATATCAAAAATATCACTAAAAAAGCCGGAGTCAAAATGGCTTTCACTATCAAAAATGGAAGAGTAAAACCCGGTATGGATTTACTAGAATTACCTAGAGTTAGAATAAGCAAAGGAACAAGTTTAGAAAGTTTTAAAAAAATGGTTGGATAAAACTGATTATTTAGCCTTGAATTTTAAAGAAAAAAAGACAAATTTTACCATTTTAAATTTGTTGACAAAAAAGCATATAATATATTAGAATATATATTAAAGAGAGGAGAAATTTATGGTTAAGATACTAGAAAAAAAGAAATGGCTATATTTTATTGCCATACTAATCATATTTATGGGAGTATTTACTCATAAAGCATCAGCGTTTTACGTTAACGGATTAGACTTTTCTGATACCGAAGATACTTATTCATTTGATGGAGTAAGCAAATATGGAGATTTAAATACTAAAGGTTGGGAATTAACGAAACCAACATTACACGACTATGTATTAAAACTAAAAAATTTAGAAGCGATTAGAATTGTCCTTCCTAAAGATGATGCCGATAAAAATAAGAACCTATTTGTTGAAACACAACCAAGAGAAACTCATGTTACGGTAGTTTTAGAAGGAAACAATGTTATTAAAGATGGACTTTTTGGTCAATCGGTAAAAGGTCTAACAATAACGGGTAATGGTAATTTAACCGTAGGTGGCGATAGCGCAATCAATTCTTTTAGTGATTTGACAATTGAAGAAAACGTCGGTACAATCAATATTAATGCTTATTTAGATGGTATTTACTCTACTGGTAATGTAACAATAAAAGGTGGAAAATTCAATATAAAAGGTAAAAGAAATGCCATAATAACTAAAGAAGATTTAACAGTAGAAAATGCTAATATCAATGCTGAAGCCACTGATTACGATGAAAATGTTATCGAAGTATATAAGAAATTTACAGCCGATAAAAGTGAATTTACTTTAAAAGGGGGACAATTTGGTTTAAGAGCAGCCGACATTAACATTAAAGATAGTACTTTTAAAGATGAGGGAGTTAAGGCTAGTGATAAATCTATAGTTAGTAGAGAAATAAATAATCAAACGGGAAATATCACTTTAAATAACATCAACTTAGATATGAAAGGTGTTTATGGAACAATCGATTCTGGAAACAGTCTTTATATTTACGGTGGAAACATCAAAGCCGCTAATGAAAAAGGAAGAGCCCAAGTTATCGAAGCAGCCCAAGATATTATTATCGATAATGGTGCCGTTGTCGATATCTTATCAAGAGGAAATGGTTTAGCCGCTAAAAGAAAAGACAGTTTAGTAAAAATTGCTAAAGGAGTAAAACTTGCAATTGATTCGTTGGATAGAAGTGTTCTAGGTGATGATGCTGTAGATGGTTATGGAATATTTTCAGATGAAATATATATCGAAAATGGAGCCGATTTAGATCTTTTAGGACCAAAAAGAGTATTTTCTAAAAGACCAACTTTTGAAGAAGGACCTTATTATATCGAGGCTGGTTTAACGGCTTCTAACTTATTACAATCTAGATATCCTGAGGCTGTTAGTAAAGAAACCGCCGCTAGAAAATATTACTATTATCGTTATATCAAAACAATATATAGTGATGATACTGAAAAACCTATAATAACTGGTAAAAACTTTGATGATGGAGCAACTTATTGTTTCTTACCAACTTTGACAGTTACCGATGATTCACCAATTGCTTCTTTAACTATCAACGGTTCTGAAATAAGTAAATTTGAAGAAAACAAAACAAATAAAAAAGTATTTATAGTTCCAGCATCCGATGAACCAACAAAAGAAATTGTTGTCAAAGATATAATGGGTAATACTGAAACCAAGACTATAACTGCTTATAACTATGGTTGCCCTAAAAGTATATTAGGAAGTAGAGTAACCTTATCAACAACTAATTATTATTACGATGGTTCAGAAAAAAAGCCAAGTGTAACAGTAATATACAATAATAGAAAACTAATTAGTGGGGTAGATTATACATTAGAGTATAAAAACAACATTGAAGCAGGTACCGCTACCGTAATTATAATTGGTAAAAATAATTATACAGGAAGAATAGAAAAGAATTTTACAATTAGTAAAAAAGCCAATACAATAACGGCATCAGATATAACCACTTCTTATTCCAATAAAACAAAGACTTTGAAAATAAATGCTAAACAAGCTGGAAATAGTAAAATAACTTATACAAGTAACAATTCTAAAGTTCAAATAAATAACTCTGGAAATGTTAGTATTAACTCCGGGTATGTAGGAACAACTACCATAAAAATAGCAACCGCCGAAAATGAAGGTTATTTAGCAACCTCTAAAAATATTGTTTTAAAAGTAAATAAATTAAATAATAGTATATCCGCATCGAATGTTACTAAAAATTATTCAAATAATGCCCAAAGTTTTAATTTAAATGCTAAACAAGTTGGGGATGCTAAATTAAGTTATACTTCAAATACTAGTTATGTAACTGTTGACAACCGAGGAAAAGTAACTATTAAACCTGGTTTTGTCGGTTTAGCCACCATCAACATAAAGGCTAGTGCTACAACTGGATACAATGAAGCAAATAAAAAAGTTACCGTAAATGTAAATAAAGTAAACAACTCAATTATTGCTTCAAACTTTACTAAAGTAGCCAGTACTAAATCCCAAAGTTTTAATATCAATGCTAGACAAGTAGGAAATAGTAAACTAACTTATAGTAGTAATAACAAATCAGTAAGTGTCAATGGTAGTGGTAGAGTTACTATCAAAGCGGGATATTCGGGAAAAGCAACTATTACAATCACGGCCAATGCATCCAATGCTTATAATAAAGCCAGTAAAAATATTACAGTAGTAGTTAACCCAGCCAGTGTTAAAATATCTAAATTGAGTAATTCTGGTCGCAAAAAAATGACCGTTAAATGGACTAAAAACAAAAATGTTACCGGTTATCAAATTCAATATTCTACATCTTCTAACTTTAAAAAATCGGTAAAAACTGTTAACATAAGTAAAAATAAAACCGTATCTAAAGTAATATCTAAATTATCAAAAGGTAAAAAATATTATGTTAGAATACGGACTTATAAAACCGAAGGTAAAACAAAATACTATTCTAGTTGGAGTAGTAAAAAAAGTATAAAAATAAAAAAATAAATATGGAAAGCTAATATTAAATTATTGGCTTTTTTTGTATACATCTTTCTCGTTTTTTGGTATTATAATATTAGGTGGTAACATGAATATAGACACATTAAATGAAAAACAAAAAGAAGCCGTCCAAACAACTGAAGGACCTGTTTTAGTATTAGCGGGAGCCGGTAGTGGAAAGACTAAAGTATTAACTACGCGAATTGCTTATTTAGTAAAAGAAAAAAAAGTTAGACCAACATCTATTTTAGCAATTACTTTTACTAATAAAGCCGCTAAAGAAATGAAAGATAGAGTAATTAAAATGTTGGGAGAAGATGGATACAGAATTCAAATATCAACATTCCATTCATTTGGGTTACTTATAATAAAACAAAATTATGACAAATTAGGTTTTGAAAAAAACTTTACTATTGCTGATAGTGAAGATAGTTTAACCATTATCAAAAGAATAGTTAAAGAAAAAAATTTAGATCCTAAAATATTCAGTCCCAGGCAAATTAGAAACAAAATAAGTGGGGCTAAAAATGAATTGTTATCATATAAAGAATATGCCAAATATGCTAATACCGAGTTTGAACAAATTGTCGTTGATATATATGAAAAATACCAAAAAAAATTGAAGGCCAATAACAGTGTTGATTTTGATGATTTATTAACTTTACCAATCACTTTATTTCAAGAACATCCGGAGATATTAAAAAGGTATCAAGAACAATATAAATACTTATTAGTTGATGAATATCAAGATACCAACGAAGCCCAATATATTTTAACTAAATATATAAGTGCCAAATATAAAAATATTTGTGTAGTTGGGGATAATGACCAAAGTATATATTCCTTTAGAGGGGCTAATTATCATAACATTTTAAACTTTGAAAAAGATTTTAAAGATTGTAAAACTATATTGTTAGAAGAAAACTATCGTTCGACCCAAAACATTTTAAATGTTGCTAATGATGTTATCAAAAACAATACTTTGCGGAAAGATAAAAATCTTTGGACAAGTAATGATACCGGAGTAAAAATAAAATATATTAGAGCGGAAAATGAAACTGATGAAGCAATAAAAGTATTTGATGAAATAAAAAAATTGTTAAATCAAGGAGTTTCTAAAAAAGAAATAGTGATATTATATCGGACTAATGTCCAATCCCATTATTTTGAAGAAATGTTTTTAAAAGAAAATATTCCTTATAAAGTTATTGGTTCATTTTACTTTTATAAACGAAAAGAAATAAAAGATTTGATTGCTTATTTAAAACTTATTTATAATCCTAAAGATGACAATAGTTTAATGCGGGTAATCAATGTTCCCAAAAGAAAAATTGGGGTTAAAAGTATTGAACAATTATCTGCTAGAGCCAGTTTATCAAATAGTAGTATGTATGAAAATTTAGAAAGTACTAAAGAATTAGAATTTAAAGATTTAATTGATGATTTGGTTTTAAAAAGTAATGAATTGTCTTTGACTAATTTAGTAGAATATGTTTTAGATAAAACTAAAATGCGGCAAGAATTAGAGGAAGAAAAAACAATTGAAGCCGATACAAAATTAGAACATTTGGAAGAATTTAAATCAATTACCAAACATTTTGAAGAAAATAATGGTATAATATCATTAGGGGATTTTCTAGATAATATCAGTTTGGTTGCTGATGTGGAAGAACACAAAAATAATGATGATGTTGTTACAATGATGACTATTCATTCGGCAAAAGGGTTAGAATTTGACTATGTATTTTTAGTAGGTTTGGAAGAAAATATTTTCCCCCATAGTAATTGCTTTGACAGCAAAGATGAGATTGAAGAAGAAAGAAGACTTTGTTATGTCGCTATTACTCGTGCGAAAAAAGCCTTATGGTTATTTAATGCCCGGAAAAGGATGTTGTATGGACAAACTAGTTATAATTTACCAAGTCGTTTTTTAGATGAAATTGGTGATGAATATTTAGAAAAAGAGGAAAATGAAGAAAAGGTAATTAAAAAAGAAGAAATGGTCGATTCATCAATTACATATCAACTAGGTGATAAAGTTGTTCATGATACATATAAAGAAGGGGTAATTGTCGGAATTAGTGATGACATTTTAACAATTGCCTTTGCTCATGGAATAGGCATTAAAAAAATGATTAAAGGACATAAATCAATTAGAAAGGTGGAAAAATTATGATTATGTTATCTATTATGGAAACTTTTAATGAATGGGGAGATAAATTTAAACATTTTGTTGTGGAAAATAACCGCAATCCTATTTTTTGGATTTGTGTTTTTGTAGTAGGACTTTTACTTTTCTTTTGGACATACAATGCTTTAACTAAAAATCATCAATAGGTGTTAAAATGAAAAATAGAATAGATGAACTTGTCAATTTACTAAATGAAGCCAATTACAACTATTATGTTTTAGATAAACCAACTATTACAGATCAAGAATACGATAAGTATTTACGGGAACTTATTGATTTAGAAGAAAGATATCCGGATTTAAAAAGGGAAGATTCTCCTTCTATTAGAGTTGGTGGGGAAGTAATTGATTCTTTTAATAAAATAGTTCATGAAATTCCCATGCTTAGTTTAAGTAATGTTTTTAATGAAGAAGAAATATTGGATTTTAATCAAAGAGTTGTTAAAGAGGCTGGTGAACAGGAATATGTGGCGGAACTTAAAATTGATGGTTTATCAGTTTCTTTACTTTACGAAAAAGGGAAACTAGTAAGGGCCGCAACTCGGGGTGATGGAGTTACTGGGGAAGATATAACTCACAATGTTAAAACCATTAAAAGTATACCTCTTACTTTAAAAGAACCTCTAGATATTGAAGTTAGAGGGGAAATTTATATGAGTAAGAAATCTTTTGAAAAAATAAATCAAGAGAAGGCTAAAAATAATGAAGAATTATTTGCCAATCCCCGCAATGCTGCCGCTGGAAGTATTAGACAATTAGATTCTAGTATTGCGGCTAAAAGGGGACTTGATTCGTTTTTGTATCATTTACCAAATGCTGCTAAGTATGGAATAACTACTCATTATGATGCATTGATGTTTTTAAAAAAACTAGGGTTTGTAGTAAATCCTAATATAAGAAAAGTAAAAACTGTTCAAGAACTGTTGGAATTTATTGAATATTGGACGGATAAAAGGGATACTTTACCTTATGAAATTGATGGTATTGTTATAAAGGTTAATGATTTAAATAATCAAGAAAGACTTGGGTTTACGGCTAAGTATCCCAAATGGGCAACTGCTTATAAATTTCCTGCTCAGTTAGTTCTTACTAAATTAAAAGATATTATTTTTAGTGTTGGTAGAACTGGGCAGGTAACACCAAATGCTGTTTTAGAACCAGTTATTTTGATGGGTTCAACTATATCGGCAGCTACTTTACATAATGAAGATTATGTAAAAGAAAATGATTTTAGAATTGGGGACATTGTGGCTATTAAAAAGGCCGGTGATGTTATACCGGAAGTTGTTGAGAGTATTGTTGAAAGAAGAACTGGTGATGAGATACCTTTTGTGATGACTAAAACTTGTCCAATTTGTCATAGTAATTTAGTTAGAAAAGAAAGTGAAAGTGCTTATTATTGTGTCAATCCAAATTGTGATGCGAAAAGGATTGAAGGACTTATTCATTTTGTTAGTAGGGATGCTATGAACATTGAAGGTTTTGGGGATAAAATTGTTGAAGATTTTTATAACCGGGGTTATTTAAAGTATTTTAGTGATTATTATATTTTAGGTAATGTTAAAAGGGAATTAAAGGAATTAGAAGGTTTTGGAGAAAAAAGTATTTCTAATTTGTTAGATAGTATTGAAGATAGTAAGAAAAGATCTTTAGAAAATTTATTGTTTGCTTTGGGTATTAGATATGTTGGTAAGAAAACGGCTAAGTTATTGGCTATGCATTACCAAACTATGGATAATTTATTAAATACGGATTATGATGAATTGGTTAATATTCCGGATATTGGTGATGCGATAGCGAAAAGTGTGGAAGATACTATTCATGATAATGATTTTTTAAAGGAAATTGATTTACTTAAAAGTCATGGTTTAAATATGACTTATTTGGGTAAAAAGGTTAATAGTAATGTTATGTTTGCGGATAAAACTTTTGTTTTGACTGGTAGTTTGTCTAAGTTGTCTAGGGATGAAGCAAGTTTGGAAATTGAAAATCGGGGTGGTAAAACTACTAGTAGTGTTACTAAAAAAACCGATGTTGTTATTGTTGGTGATAAGCCAGGAAGTAAATATGATAAGGCTATTAGTTTAGGTATTACGGTTTGGAATGAAGATGAGTTTATCAATAATTTAGGTATGTAAAAAAGTATGATTTTACATACTTTTTTTGAATATAATTATATTTTGGTTCTTTTTTCTCTAGCAACTCCAATTATTTTTATTGGGGTGTTTTTTATTTCTTTTTTACTGTATATTTTTGTTTCATAGGAATCTATATTATATGGTACTAATACAATACCATTTTCGTTTAATAAAACTTTTTTAAAGGTTGTTTCATCATTTATCATTACTGCACAATCTTTATTATTAGTGACAGACATATCTTCTATTTGTTCAAATATGACTATGTCATTTTTATTGTATTTGGGCATCATACTGTCATCATTTATTTTTAGAGCATAAAACTGTTTATTTTTTAAAGTCCATTGTTTAGGTATTTCTATATACTCTATTATATCTGGTTGTTTATCGATTGGTATACTAGATTTTATTGTACTTAATACGGGTATTTGAACAGTGTTATTTACTAACTTTTTATTTTCGACTAGGCTATCAATAGATAAATTTAATGCTTTACAAATTTTAATAACATTGCCAACATTGGAATTATCTATTCCTCTTTGTAGAATGGTACTAACTGTTGTACCTGGAACATCAATTTTAAGAGCAAATTGTCTAACAGAACCATACTTTTCGATTATTAGTTTTTTTATTTGTTCTTCTAACATATTTTATCCTCTTTCATGTTTAAATTATAATACAAAAAGCACGAAAAATCAAACAAAAAGAAAAATGTGACTGAAAAATCGTTGACAATATACGAAAAATTGTATAAAATTAAGTTGAGATTAGAAAATATTATTTTTTTTTGATTTGAATGTACGAAAAATTGTGAATGGAGTGGTATGATGGATGATTTGAAAAAAATATTAAAAAGTTTAAATATTACTGATAAAGATATAGCTGATGAATTGGAATTAAAATCAATAAATATTGTTAATTTAAAACTTAGTGGTAAATCAAATTTTACTACAAAAGAAGCAACAAAATTAAAAAAATTAATTAACACTAAAAGTGATAGGCAGTATACAATAGAAGAATTATTTTCATAAAAAATTTAATAAGGTAGTTATAAAATCTCCGATAAGAGATTCTGTTTTTATATGTTTGTAAGGAGTGTGATATATTATGACAAAGTTTCGTTTAAGAAGTTTAAGAAAAGAAGATTCAAGATTACAAAGTGAAGTAGCTAATTATTTAAATATTAGTAGACAGTATTATAGTGAGTATGAACTTGGTAAAAGGAAAATGCCGGTTGATGTAATTATTAAACTAGCTAAGTATTATCATACAACTACCGATTATGTTTTAGGGTTGGATGATGTAAGGGGAGTAAAGTTATATGATTAAAAAAGGATTTACGTTAGTAGAATTACTAGCGGTGTTTGTCGTTATATCGATAATATCAATGATAACTGTACCAAAAGTGTTTAATTGGATAAGTAAAGGTGAAAGTAATTCATTTAAAGTATCAGTTAGAAGTATTGTGAAATCAGGTAATGAATATAGATTATTGGAATTAAGAAATAGAGAAGAAAAGTGTGTATATTTTTCTTTTAGTGAAGATTACGAAATAGAAACTAAAGTTAATGATAAAATGTATATTCCAATTAGAGAACTTGAATTAAAAGGTGATCTTCCAACTGAAGGAGAAATGGAAGTATGTAGAGATTATGTAACCATTCAAGTAAGTGATGGAAATACAACTATCGATATTGATTCCAATGGAAAAGAAAGTGATTTTGAAGGTTCAATATCAGATAGTAATATATCAAGACCGATTGTCGATAATTTAGAAGTATTGTCGAAGACTAATGAAATAGATGTGACAGTAGAAGCTCATGATGATAAAAATGATATTGTTAAGTATTATTACTATTTAAATGATAGGTTAATATATAGTGGGGAAGAAAATACTTATACTTTTGAAGATTTAAAGGCCCACACTAATTATAAAATAAAAGTAGAAGTAGAAAATAGTATTGGGTTAAAAGGTAAAAAAGAAACGGAAGTTGTAACAAATGATTTAGAAGAACCACAAATAACAGTTGATGAAGATGATTGGGTAAGTAATACCAAAGGTAAAGTAGTAACGATAACTTATCCAAAAGGGAAAGGTTATAATTATGAATATCAAATTACCGATGGAGAAGTAAAAGAAGATATTGAAAAAAATAAATGGTTGAGTGCTGAAAAAGTACAAAAGGTTACTTTTATAACGAATGGAAGTGTAATGGCTAGGGTAAGTGACAGTGATGGAAATGAAAAAGAAGTAACTTATATTGTAAGTAAGATAGATGTAACTAAACCAGAAGTATTATTAGCTGGAGTAGCCAATGGAACAGAAGGTGTCACTTTAACAGCTACATGTAATGATAAAGAAACGGGTATTGAAAAGATAGAATTTAGTACTACTGGAGAAGATGATGATTGGGATGATAATGGAACAGAGAAAATAAAAGAATACCATAATCAAACAAGTGGAAGTCATACCTATTATGTCAGATGTACCAATGGTGTAGGAATGGAAGATAAGGCCGAAAAGGAAATAGTTATTCCAAATATAGGAGCCATTCAAACAAGTATTGATTCATCGGATACATGGTATGAAGGATGGGCAAATAATACGGAAGGTAAGACAGTCACCATAACTTATCCAAGTAATGGTACTCATACATTTAATGTATCCAGTGGAACATTTACAGTTGAAAGTGGAAATGTTGAACCAGTTGGTACCGAAAATAATACTGATTATACCGTAACTGGAGATACAGTAAAACTAAAATTCACAACCCCAGGCAGTGTAACCGCTAAAGCAACAGATGGAACCAATGAAGTATCTAAAACCCAAGCAATTGAAAAAATAGATGTAAGTAAACCAACGGCATCTTTAACTGGCGAACCATTAGGTACTGATGGAGTAACCTTAACTGCTGGATGTGGTGATGAAGAAACTGGAATAAAAGAAATATTATTTAGTACGAATGGAACCAGTTGGGATAGTAATGGAACCGAAACAACTAAGACTTATACTAAACAAACAAGTGGAAGTCATACTTATCATGTGAAATGTATCAATAATGTTGATATGGAAAATACAAATACTAAAGATGTAACTGTATCAGGGCTAGGAGCTATCCAAACAAGTATTGATTCATCTGACACATGGTATGAAGGATGGTCAAATAATACTGAAGGAAAAACAGTAGTTATAAATTACCCAAGTGAAGGAACCCATACGTTTAATGTATCCAGTGGAACCTTTAGTGTAGTAGATGGAAGTGTAAGTCCTGAAGGAAATGAAACTAAAAAAGATTATACGGTAACGGGAAATACTGTAAAGTTAAAGTTCACAACCCCAGGTAGTGTAACGGCTAAAGCAAGTGATGGAACTAATGA
>CANQHO010000032.1 GCA_947623815.1 uncultured Bacilli bacterium
AGTTGATGACATTGATGTGAATATTTAATTATGATATAATATTTTTTGATAAGAGGTATTCAGATGTATAACGTAATAGATTATTTAAAAAATACGACTTTAAAATATGAAAATAAAATTGCCATAATAGAAGAAGATAAACAGATAACTTATAAAGACTTTAACTATTATAGTTCAGTTGTCGGTTCATATTTAGGAGATAAAGTATTTAATGAACCAATCATAGTATTTATGGATAAAGGAATTGATACTTTAATAGCCTTTTTTGGAACTATATATGCGGGATGTTTTTATACTTTAATCAATCCTGAATTACCAGAAAATAGAATCAACCAAATTAAAAATACTATCAATTCTTCTATAGTAATAACTAATGAAGAATATTATGATTTAGCCAATAAATATTTTAAAGATTTAAAAATAAATAAAATTGAAGATTTAAAAAAAGGAACTGTTAATCAAAAAGTATTAGATGAGTGTTATCAAAAACATATCGATTGTGATCCTTTATATGTAAATTTTACTTCCGGTTCTACGGGCGTACCTAAAGGAGTTGTAATATCTCATCGGTCAGTAATTGAATTTATCAATGTATTTACTGATGTATTTAATTTTACTGATAAAGACATTATTGGAAATCAAGCCCCTTTTGATTTCGATGTTTCAGTAAAAGATATATTTTCTAGTTTTAAAGTGGGAGCAACCTTAGTAATAATACCCAAAAAATATTTTTCTAATCCGGCCTTATTACTCGATTATCTATGTGACAATAAAGTAACAACTTTAACTTGGGCGGTATCAGCTTTATGTTTAGTTACAACTTTCCATGGTTTAGAATATAAAGTTCCAAAAGATGTAAATAAAATATTATTTAGTGGGGAAGTAATGCCGTTAAAACATTTAAAAATGTGGATGGAAAAATTACCTAATACAACGTTTGTCAATTTATATGGTCCTACGGAAATAACCTGTAACTGTCTATATCATGTGGTAGATAGAAATAGAGAATATGAAAAAATACCCGTTGGTAAACCATTTTTAAACGAACGAATTATTTTATTAGACAATGATAAAGAAGTTAAAGATATAAATCAGTCTGGTGAAATTTGTGTTAGTGGGACTTCTTTAGGACTAGGTTATTATAATAATACCGAACAGACTAATAAAAACTTTGTGCAAAATCCTAACAATTTAAAATATCATGAAATGATTTATCGAACTGGTGATTTAGGTTTTTATAATGAACTTGGTGAAATAGTATTTATGGGAAGAAAAGATTTTCAAATAAAATACTTAGGTCATCGAATTGAACTAGAAGAAATAGAAAAAGCGCTAATGGATATACCTAATGTCGTTAGAAGTTGTTGTATATTCGATGAAGAAAAATCTAAATTATATGGTTTTTATATCGGTGATATTGATAAAAAAGAATTACATAGTAAATTAAAAGAAATATTACCTATTTATATGATTCCAACTAAACTGATAAAAAAAGAGGAGTTTCCTATTACTAAAAATGGAAAAATTGACCGGAAAAAGTTGAAGGAGGAATTATGAATTACCAAGAAGTTATAGAAAAATATGGAACACCAAGTTATGTCTTTAATATCGATGAATTAAAAAAAAGAATTGAATATTTAAAAGATAAACTTAGTTTAAAATACGATTTAGTTTATGCGGTTAAAGCCAATACATTTATATCTAAAGGAATAGAAAATGAAGTGGCCAGATATGAAATTTGTAGTCCGGGAGAATTTGCTATTTGTAATAAGTTAAATATCCCCCGAAATAAAATGGTCATATCCGGAGTATATAAAGACCGTTTAACTATTGAAAATATGATAAAAAACTATGATGATATTTTAAAGTATACAATCGAGTCGATTAGTCAGTATGAATTACTTGATGAATTGACTACCAAATATCAAAGAAAAATCAATATTTTAATTAGATTAACTAGTGGTAATCAATTTGGAGTAACAGTTGAGGAGATAAAAAAGATAATAACTGATAATCACAATCCATTGATAACAATTGATGGAATAGAATTCTTTTCGGGAACGCAAAAACATTCCCTTAAAATAATCAGTAAAGAAATCGATAAATTAATTAACTTAGTAGATACTATAGAAAATGAATGGAATTTTAAAATAAAAGAAATAGAATATGGACCGGGGCTTCCCGTATATTATTATCAAGATGATGTCTTTGATGAAGATGAATTTTTAAAAGAAGTAAAAAACATTTTAGACAAAATAAAAAATCATAAAGTTACATTAGAATTAGGCCGAAGTATTGCGGCATCATGTGGTTATTATTTAACTAAAGTAGTTGATATGAAAAGTAATAAATTTGCGAATTATGCCATTTTAGATGGGGGAATTAACCATTTAGTTTATTATGGACAAACTATGGCTATCAAAGTACCTTACTTTGAAATTTGGCCTAGGAGAACTGCTGATTTGGTAAACTATAGTTTATGTGGTTCTCTTTGTACCATCAATGATTTTTTAGTTAAAAACATAAATGTTAGAAAGTTAGAAAAAAATGATGTTTTTATCTTTAAAAATGTGGGGGCTTATTCTTGTACTGAAGGAATTTCCTTATTCTTAAGTCGGGATTTACCCCAAGTTATATTATATCAAAATGAAAAATTTAAATTAGTTCGGGAGAATGTTAAAACAAGTGAGTTAAATTTTCCCAAAAATTTGTAAGAGGTGAGTTTTATGAAAAAATTGATAGAAATTTTAGAGGAGTTACAACCAGATGTTGATTATGAAACATGTGAGGATTTAGTAGATGGAAGATATTTAGATTCATTGACCATTTTATCTTTGATTAGTGAAATAGAAGAAGAATTTGATGTACAAATACCAACTGTTGAAATAGTACCTGCCAATTTTAATTCAGCAGCTTCTATTTGGGCTTTAATTGAAAAATTACAAGAGGAAATGTAATGACTTATTTTGGTATTAGATATGTTTTTCTATTTTTACCAATTGTAGTCTTATTATATAATTTTGTACCTAAAAAAATAAAACCTTTATTACTTTTAATCGCTAGTTATGTTTTCTTTTATATAAAAAGTAAAAAATTGATAGTATTTTTAATATTGTCATCACTTTCAATTTACTTAGCGGGACTTATGATCAAAAAAATTATTCATAAAAGAGATGAAATAATTAGGGAAGTAACTAAAGAAGAAAAAAAGAGTATTAAAGAAAAATTTAAAAACAAAAAGAAGTTGGTGTTAGTACTAACAATTGTTTTTAATGTGGCTTTTTTATTCTATTTTAAATATTTAAATTTCTTTTTTAAAGTATTAAATGGGATATTTTCTGTATCAGGACTTGATATGACTTTAAAACTATTTAAACATTTAGCACCAATCGGAATATCTTTTTATACTTTACAAGCCATTTCTTATTTAGTGGATGTCTACAATGAAAAAATAGAAGCAGATGAAAATCCTTTGAAAGTAATGCTTTATTTAGCATTTTTTCCAACTGTTATGGAAGGACCTATAACAAGGTTTAACGATGTCAAAGATAAAATTTGGGCAGGGTGTAAAGTTAAATATCAAAATCTTTGTTTTGGCTATCAAAGGATTATGTTTGGGTTATTTAAAAAATATGTAATTGCGGATAGATTAAATATATTTGTTAAATTAACTTTTAAACATTATATGGATTATTCCGGAATTACTTTAGCCTTAGGAGCCATTTTTTATACAATTTTACTTTATATGGAATTTTCGGGAACTATGGATATTGTCATTGGTACAGCCGAAATATTTGATATAAAAATTAAAGAAAATTTCAAACAACCTTTTCTTTCTAAAAACATATCAGAATTTTGGTCAAGATGGCATATTAGTTTAGGACTTTGGTTCAAAGATTATATTTTTTATCCGGTATCTCTTTCTAAAGGTGTTAAAAATTTGACATCAAATATTAGAAAAAAATGGGGTAATAAAGTATCTTCTCTCATTATGGGAGCAATTGCTTTATTTGCCGTCTGGTCTTTAAATGGACTTTGGCATGGAGCCGGGTATACTTTTATTGTTTTTGGATATTACCATTTTATTTTAATTTTACTGGGTAATATATTTGAACCAACTATTGTTAAAGTATGTGAAAAAAATAATATTGATAGAAAAAGCGGTTTTTATAAAACTATTCAAATAATAAAAACAACTATTTTAGTATTTATTGGGGAATTGATATTTAGAGCCCCTAATTTAACTGTGGCTTTTGGTATGTTAAAACGGATATTTACTAAATTTAGTTTAAATGGCTTTAAAACTGAAGTTCTTACTTTAGGTTTAGATATTAGTGATTTTATTATTGTATTATTGGCTTTAGTTGTTATAATAATTATTAGTTTGTTAAGAGAAAAAGATATTAACATTAGGGAGAAAATAAGTACCAAACCAATTGTATTTAGATGGGCTTTATTTTATGCTCTTATTATTGCGATAATATTATTTGGAGCCTTTGGTCCAGGTTATGCCCCTGTTGATCCAATATATGCAGACTTTTAGGTGATACAATGAAAAATGTGGTAAAAACAATATTATTTGTTTTAGGTTTAGTAGTTATAATTAACGTTATTTCATTTTTATTAATACCTAAACAAAATATTAAAAAATATGGAATGTTAAAAACCGCTAAATATGAAATATTAGCGGAAAAAGAAAATACTATAGATACAATTGTCGTTGGTGATAGTTTGGTGTATTCCGCTATTTCTCCAATGGAAATATGGCATAATTATGGGTATACAGTTTACGACTGTGCATCGCCAGCTCAAGTTATGAGTGAAAACTATAATGATATTAAAGTAGCGATAGAAAGTCAAAGTCCTAATGTTATCTTTTTGGAAGCCGATGGTTTGTTTAGAAATGTTAGAAAACAAAAATGGAAAAATTATTATAAAAGACAGTTAGAGTATTTTGCACCAATTATCAATTACCATAACAATTGGAAAAAGGGAATTGTCAATTTTTTAGATAGTGATAGTAATATCAATATTTATAAAGGGTATAAGTATATAACTAAGGTTAAACCAGTTACTAAAAAAGTTCAAAAAAAATATACTAACGAAATGAAGCATACAACTACTGGGGAAAATATACCTGATGATAATTTAAATTATTTTAAAAAAATAATTGCTTTATGTAATAAAAATAATATTAAATTAGTATTTATTAGTTTACCTAATATGAAAACATGGAGTTATTCTAAACATATTGAAGTAGAAAAGTTAGCTAAAGAGTATAATTTAGAGTTTATCGATTTTAATATTGACAATGTTTTAAATATTGATTGGAAAAAGGAAACTAAAGATAAAGGTGGACATTTAAATTATGGTGGGGCTTTAAAAGCTTCTAAGTTTATAGGTGAGTATTTAAAAAATAACAATTTGGTTGTCAGTCATAAAAATGATGATGATTATACATCTTGGGATAAAGCTTATATGGCTTATAAAGAAGATTTAAAAAAGAATAATAACTGAGGCAATAGCGTAATTTAAATCATGGGATATAGATAATGAAATATTTTTATAATCTATATCTTTTTTTAGTTGGTTGTGTAATACTATATAAGGGGCTTTATTGGAGTCATGGAGTATTTCAATATCTTTGATTATATAATCATTTATTCCTTTTTTTATGGCTTTTAAAAATGCTTCTTTAGCCGCAAAAATACCAGCCATTGTATTTATGTTATTGATGTATTTTACTTCCTGTAAAGTAAAATATTTATTGATAAAGTTTTTATTATTTATAAGTTTTTCAAATCTTTTAATTTCTACTAAATCGATACCATTACTAATCATCAAATCACCTTTAAATTATTTTAACAAATAAATAAAGGAAAAAAAAGGTTAATCTTTAACCTCTTTCCAAACATCCATAGAATCTTCTAAATTTTTATTTTCGTAATTTGGTTGACTACCTTTTATGTAATAAAATAAAGTGGCATTTTTAGTATTTTTAGTTGCTAGTTCACCACTGATAGGATCGGCTAAAGTACTGACGACATTGTTAGGTTTTTCATACCAAGTTTCTTCTTTGTCTTCTAAATATTTTTCCATGATGTCAATCCATAAATTTTTTAAGGCATTATTGTCATCACTAGATGTTTTTTGATTGTCATCATATCCAGTCCAAGTACCTAGTAATATATCGGGATTGTATCCAAAAATCCAACCATCGGTATCCGTAGAACCAGTTTTTATGGAATATTTTTTGGTCATTTTAGAAGCGATACTATAACAAGTTGGATAAGTATAATTGATGAAGTTTTTATTATAGCAACCGGTTAATAATTCGTTTAAAATATAAACATTACTTTTATTTAAAATGCTTTCTTTGTTTTCATCGGCTTCATATAAAACGTTTCCTTTCATGTCTTCCACTTTTTTTATAAAGTGGGGTTTTATTTTATACCCCATATTCGCAAAGGTAGCATATCCTTGCATCATGTTTAAAATATTTATTTCTTCGGTTCCTAGGGCTAGGGAAGGTAAATTTTTTAAATTGTTACTGATACCTAATCTTTTAGCGAATTCTACTAATGTGTCCTCACCTAAAAAAAGATGCGTTTTTACAGCGTATATATTATCGGAATAGGCTAAAGCGGCCGCTAGGGAAATGGGTTTATTAGGATATATTTTACCAAAGTTTTCGGGACTGTAAGTTTTATCGTTAGAGAAAACGAACGTTGTTTTAGTACTGTTGAAAGTAGTTGAAGCGGTGAAACCGTTTTCTAAAGCAGTATAGTATAAAAAGGGTTTCATGGTTGAACCCACTTGTCTTTTCGAATCGGTAACTCTATTAAATTCACTTTCATTATAGTCTTTACCGCCGGCAATTGATAAAATTTCTCCGTTATTGGGATTCATTAAAACAATAGCCGTTTGGAGTTTATCAATATCTTTTATATTGTTTTTGATGCTTTCTTCAACGATACTTTGGGCTCTAGTATCGAAGGTTGTATATACTTTTAAACCACCGGTAGTAAGAAAAGATTCGGGGATTGATTTTAAAGATTTTAATTCTTTTATGACAGCATCTTGATAATACATAGTGGTATTTAGTTCACTTTCAGTTAAGGTGCCGGTGTAAGTTAATTCTTCTTTTAAGGCATCGTTTTTTTGTTTTTCGGTAATGTAATTATTTTTAACCATGGTATCTAAAATTATCGCTTGTCTTTGTTTAGCCTGCTTAGGGTTTTTAATCGGGGAATAGTTAGCCGGGGATTTGGGAATTCCCGCTAACATGGCGGCTTCGGCCAAGTCTAATTCTTTGGCGCTTTTGTTGAAATAGTATTTACTGGCATTTTCAATACCGTACATACCACCATAATTGATAGTATTTAAATAACCTTCTAAGATTTCATCTTTTTTATAATGGGTTTCTAGTCTAAGGGTAAGCCACGCTTCATCTATTTTTCTTTCCCAAGTTTTATCGAAGGATAAAAATAAGTTTTTGACATATTGTTGACTGATAGTTGAGGCTCCTTCTTTGTTTCTGCCGGCACTAACATTGTTTATTAAGGCTTTCATAATTCTTAAAAAATCAAAACCTTTATGTTGATAAAATTTTTTATCTTCAATCGATATAGTGGCATTTATTAAATTAGGAGAAATATTTTTTAAAGCAACCCAATTTTCCGTTTTACCATTATATAAATTATTGTTATTGTCGTATAGATAAAAACCGTTGGCACTATTGATATTTAAACTTCCACTGAAATAAGCAAAGGCATAAATTCCTATATAACTAGTGATAATAATTAAAAAGGTGACTATAATAAAAATTACTAATCGTTTTTTCTTTTTTTTCGTTTTCCATCACCTCGCTATTTTTAGTATTGTAAAAAGGAAGAAAAATATTACAAAAAAGTATTGCTTTTTAAAAATAAGTATATTATAATTAAGCAGAAATCAGGTATTGAGATGGGAAAAATTATTTTAAAAACTTATTTTGAAACAAAAACAGATTCCTTTATAAAAGACAATATAAGAGGAATTGAAAAAGAAAATCAACTTTTATTTAAAGAAGATGATTATACTGTCAACATTTGTAAAATAGAGAATACAATAAATATGATCAGAGAAAATTCACAAAATAAAATAAAATTTAGTTTTAAAAATAATGAAAAAAGTAATATTGAGTATAATATTAAAGATTTCAATACGATTTTAATACCCATTGTCACTAAAAAGTGTCAAATGGATAATAAAAAGATAGACATTATTTATAAAATAATTGATACTGATTTAGAAGTTCATTATAAAATAGATTATAAAAAATGGGAGGATAAAAATGAATTTGAGAGAAAAACCAATTGAAGAATTAGAAATGATGTCGTATGCCGATATGACATTAGAGATTCTAAAATGGCAAAAAAAATCACTTAGTACATCAGTAATATTTAAAGAAATATGTGATCTTTTAGGATACACCGAAGATGAATACACTAATAAGATAGGAGATTTTTATACATCTTTGACAACCGATAAACGTTTTATATTACTAGAAAATAATGAATGGGATATCCGCGATAATCATTCAGTTAAAATAGATGACATTGATGAAGATGAAGATTTAGAGGAAACTGATCAAATAGAAGAAGATGAACTAGAACCAGACTTTACAGATCAAGACGATATTGACGATAATTTAGATGAAGATTTAGATGATAGTGATATCGAAGATTTAGCAATCGTATCTGATGAAGAACTAGAAGATTAGTTCTTTTTCTATGAAATATAAATATAATATAAACAACTTGACACAAAAGTTATAATAGTGTATAAATTAAACTAGTAAAAAGGAAGTGACATAGTGAAAAAACATTTAGTTATTGTGGAATCACCAGCTAAAACTAAATCGATAGGTAAATATTTAGGTGATAATTATAAAGTAGTATCTTCTAAAGGACATATAAGAGATTTGGCGACTAAAGGTAAATATGGTTTAGGGGTGGATATCGAAAATCATTTTGCGCCAACTTATGTGGCTATAAAAGGAAAGAAAAAAGATATTGATGCTTTAAAAAAAGATGTTAAAGATGCCGACTTCGTTTATCTGGCGACTGACCCTGATCGGGAAGGGGAAGCAATTAGTTGGCATTTATATGATGCTTTAGGTTTAAAAGATGATGAATATGATAGAATAGTTTTTAATGAAATAACTAAAAATGCTGTTCAGGAGTCACTAAAACATGCCCGAAAGATCGATCAAAATTTAGTTAATTCTCAAGAGGCTAGAAGAATATTAGATAGAATTATCGGTTTTAGATTAAGTAAACTTATCCAATCTAAAACCAGTGGAAGTAGTGCGGGAAGAGTCCAAAGTGTGGCTTTGAAGTTAATTGTCGATAGAGAAAGAGAAATAAATGATTTTAAAAGCGAAGAATATTGGACTATATCAGCGTTATTTTCTAAATTAGAAGCTGAATTATTTGAATATAAAGATGAAAAAATAAAAATAGAAAATGAAAAAGAAGCCGATGAAATTTTAAATAAATTAGATGATGAATATGAAGTTTTAGATATTTTAAAGAAGGTTAATAAAAAACAAAGTAAATTACCTTTTACTACTAGTACGTTACAACAAGAGGCGTCATCAAAATTGGGAATGACTCCTAAAAAAACTATGATGATTGCCCAAAAATTGTATGAAGGTATTGAATTAGAAAATGAAACAGTCGGTTTAATTTCTTATATGCGTACTGATTCGGTTAGATTTTCTGATGAATTTATTGGTAGTACTTTTAATTATATTGAAAAAAATTATGGGAAAGAGTATGTTGGATTTGTGAAAAAAGCCAAGGCTAAAGAGAATGTCCAAGATGCTCATGAAGCTATTAGACCAACTAGTATTTTAAGAACACCACTTGAAGTTAAGCCATTTTTAAGTGCTGATGAGTTTAAATTGTATCGTTTAATTTACTACCGGGCTTTAGCTAGTTTAATGGCGCCGGCTAATATAAATCATACAACAGTAATTTTAAATAATAATGATTATCATTTTAAAGCAACTGGTCAAATAGTTACTTTTGATGGTTATTTAAAAGTATATGGTGATTATGAAAAGACGAAAGAAACAGAATTACCTAGTGATATTGTTGTAAATGATAAGTTAAAGGTAGTGGAAACTAAAAAGGAACAACATTTTACTCAACCACCGGCTAGATATACTGAGGCTACTTTAGTTAAGGAAATGGATGAATTAGGAATTGGTCGACCTAGTACTTATTCGCCAACTTTAGATAGAATTAAATCTAGAGGATATGTTATTGTGGAAGATAAAAAATTGGTTCCAACGGCTATTGGTTTTGAAATAACGGATAAGTTACAAGAGTATTTCAGTCATTTAATCAATGTTAAATATACTTCTAATATGGAAAATGATTTAGATGAAATATCTGAAGGTAAAAAGATATGGTATCAAGTGGTAGAAAACTTTTTCAATGAGTTTGAACCTTCGGTAGAAAAGGCTTTTGACAATTTGGAAAAAAAGGAACCAGAAAAGACGGGGGAAGATTGTCCAAATTGTGGTAGTCCTTTGGTTATTAGAGTAGGTCGATTTGGTCCTTTTACTGCTTGTAGTAATTATCCAAATTGTAAGTATATAAAACAAGAACCTAGACAAGAACAAATTATTTGTGATTGTCCAAATTGTGATGGGAAAATTGTTTTAAAAAGAAGTAAAAAGGGTAAAGTTTTTTATGGATGTAATAATTATCCTAAGTGTAAAACGGCGTTTTGGGATCAACCGACTGGTGACAAGTGTCCAAATTGTGGCCAGATGTTAGTTACTAAGGGAAAAAAGGTTAAGTGTTCTTCTTGTGATTATACTGCTTAGTTACTTGACTTTTTGACTTTAAAAGAGGTATTATTAGATTAGTGAGGGGGAATAATATGTACGTAAATGATTATTACGAGAATAAAAAGGGAAACAAAATACTTTTTATCATTACTATTGCAATTTTGTTTATTCTTGGTGTTATCTTTTTAGTAATTAGAATTCCTTCTAAAAATTTAAAAGAACAAAAAAAAGGTGAGGTTGAAACTAAAGTAGAAAAACAAGACACTAAAAAGACGGAAGATAAAAGTAGTGAAGATAAAAAACAAGTAACCAAAGATAAAAAAGAAAATGAAGAAGTAAAAAAAGATGAAACTGATAAACAAGAAAGTTTAAAGGATGAAAGTACAGAAAAAAAGGAAGAAAAAACAACTACTAAATCAACTGTTAAAACAACTACGAAAAAAACAACTAAAAAGGTTGTCAAAAAAAGTACACCCAATAGAAAAAGTGGTGTGTATGCGATTGTTAAAACTAAAAAGTATAAGTAGTAAAAAATTTAAATACCGTGATGGTATTTTTTTTGTCGTTTACATAGACATATATTTTTTGACTAAAAAATGTTGTTACGAATACTAAATTGTGATATAGTATATATAGATATAGTAGAAAACTAATATCTTGTATTTTTTTGTACTGAATAAAGTTAAATTAAGTGTGCAAAATAGAATTAAGGAGTGAAGATATGAAAGACAAAACACGTATACCGAACGTAAATTCGGGGGGGGGCAAAATTTACAAAAAATAATAAAGGATTTACATTGATAGAACTTTTAGCTGTTATTGTAATATTAGCCATAATCGCGTTGATAGCTACGCCCGTAATATTGCGCATCATCGAAAATGCCAGATTCGGGGCCGCCAAAAGTAGTGCGATAGGCTATGTGGAAGCCAGTGAAAAAGGTGTAATAATCCATTTAATGGAAAATAGAAAAAATAAAATAACTGGGGATTGTACAGCTAAAGGAAATGTATTAACATGTGGAGAAACACCTTTAACATTAGATGTAAAAGGAAGTTTACCAAGTAGTGGAACAATAACATTTGATAAAAATGGAAATGTAAGTAGTGTAACCGATTTAGTAATAAATGGATATAAATTTAGTTATGATGGGACATGGACCGGAGAAAAGACAGAAGGGGAAGTAGCACCACCAGAAGAAGAAGTTGATTATTTTGGAAAATATGTAAATTATGAACCAGATGAGTCAACATGGGAAGAAGGAAAGTTAGAAAGTTATGGAGTAGCAGAAACAACACAAAGTAGTAAAGGGAAATTTGACATATACGATAAAGAAACAAGTACATCAGCGAAAGGAAAAGCAAAGAGCCAAAGTATAACATGTTATAGTAGTAGTTATAAAAATAAATACAACGGCTGGCGAGTCCTAGATGTATCTAGTAGTGGAGTAATAACCCTAATTCACGCCGGAACACCGGAATGTTACAACCATGGTTATACTAGTGGTGGATATTCATCAGCCAGTGTAAAAATACTAGAAACGGCGTCAACATCAAGTAGCCCAGGAGATAGTAAGGCATGGACGAAATATGGAAATGCAACATATGCTCAAAGTGTGCATTATATGACAAATGAAGACTTTAATTTAATAACCTATCAAATAAATAAAAATAACAATTACACAATAACAGATAATGGAAGCAGTAATAGTACATGTTATGGAAAATCAAGTTCAACCCCATGTGGATATAACAATGACATGATAGACATAGGAAGTTACTATTGGCTGGCGTCTGCCTCTACTACTGACTACTTGCATTCTTGGGATCCGGGCAAGCGGTATGTGAGCTGCAGCTACGAGATTTCGTTTGGAGTGCGCCCCGTCGTAGTTCTAAAATCAGGAGTCAAATTCGCCGCCGATGGAAAAGACGGAAAGAGTCAATCAACTGCATTCAACTTAGTCGCAGCGTAAAACAATTAACCCCAAGCCAGGCAGACCGAAAAATCTCAACCAAAACGCCAGAAAGAAAAGGTTTTGCTAGGGAAAAAACAAGCGTTTTGGCGACAAAAATTCACATATTGTGAAATGCCTTTATTTAGTATAAAAAAGCTATATATTAAACAATATATAATTTGTATAAATAAGTATAAAATAAGCAAAAACATCCTAAAAAGTATCTATATTTCAATATAAAAGGGTATATAAAAAAGTTTGGAAATAACTTATCTCCAAACTTTTTTTAACTTGCCATTTGTTTTTGAATTTTTTTAATTTGTTCTATTGTCCTACCCGATACTTTGGAAATAAGTTCCAAATCAATATCATTTAGCAACATATTTCTAATTATATTGGTAGTACTTTCATTGCGGCCTTCATTAAGCCCTTTATCACGTCCCTCATTAAAAGTTCTTTCTGTTTTTTTGTTTTCCACGTATTCATCCCATTCTTCTTTTCTCCAAGCATGAATGACAAAATCATTGGCGGTCATTAGTTTCACCTCTTTCATAAATATTTTTATTTTTTCCTTGTCTAGTACGTATTTCAACATACCTTCAAGTTCCTCAAAACTAGTAGCTCTAAATATCGCTAACCAAACGACACATTTTTCTTTACTTCCATTGTAATATAATTTGGTATATTTATCAATATTTTTGATGATCATTTTGGGATTTGAAGATATAATTTTATTGTGTTTCATTTCCCATAAAATACCAACTCCTTCTAAAGGTTCATCTTTAGTAGTTTTACAATTTAAATTTAATTGATAAATTTTTTTATCATCTAATTCATTTAACTTAGAACCTTTATCGAGAACTAAATTAGTAATACGATAAAGATATGAAATATTTCTTCTTTTTATATCTTTAAAGTATTCACTATTAAGTTCAATATTATGTGAACGTTCACATAATATTGAATTGAAAAATCAAAAATAAAAAACCATTTATCAAAATTAAAAATTACATAAATTTAAAAAAAATTATAAATAATTGTAATCTTTATTTTTCTTATGGAAAATCATTTACTTCTTCTGAATTAATTCCTTTGTAGAATATAAGCAATAAAAATAAGGAAAAACAAAGTAGTAAAAAAAAGAGAACGCACCGAAA
>CANQHO010000033.1 GCA_947623815.1 uncultured Bacilli bacterium
TATACATAGTTGTACCAGCTTATAATGAGGAGGAAAACATACTAAACGTAATTGAACAATGGTACCCTATAGTAGAAAAATATAATGGAAAAGGAAAATCAAGATTTGTTATATTAAACGATGGCAGCAAAGATAATACATCTAAAATAGTAAGAAAGGAAATGAAAAATAAACCTTTATTAGAAATAGTAGATAAGAAAAACTCCGGACATGGAGCAACCGTATTATATGGTTATCAATATGCCTTGGATGCAGGTGCCGATTTTATATTTCAAACTGACTCAGATGGTCAAACTAATCCCGATGAATTTCATGAATTTTGGAAATTACGTTATAAATACGATATGATTATTGGACATAGAAATAAACGGGAAGATGGTGCTTCAAGAGTTTTTGTTACCAAAGTTTTGAAGTATACTATTAAATTGATTTTTGGTGTAACAGTTATTGATGCTAATACACCATTTAGATTGATGAATAAAGAATCATTAAAAGAATGTAAAAAATTGGTACCTGATGATTTTAATTTATCAAATGTAATTTTATCTGTTGTCTATACCAAAAAAGGTTATAAAGTAAAATATATTCCTATTACCTTTAAACCAAGACAAGGAGGAGTAAATTCTATCAATTTAAAGAAAATTTTTGGAATTGGAAAAAAAGCATTAAAAGACTTTAAAACCATTAACAAAAATTTAAAAAAAGAGGGACTTTAAAATCCCAATACTATTATGAAAAAAAATTATTTTTCCAATTAAAAGCATATATTATTCTAAAATGATACTTTGTTTACTAAACACGTTACCATTAAAATTAAATAATATATGTTTTTTTTATTATCTTCTTTTTATAATTAAACTGTCAACATTACTTCTAAAACATTCTCAACTTCAATATACTAATCAATTTCCTTTTTTCTTTGGAAAATATCATATCGCTTATTATCAACTTTTTTTAAAATAATATCAAACAATTTATTATAACCAATACTAGCATAAGGAATTAAAAGAACAAAAAATTGAAAAGTATATTGGGCCTTTGCTTCCCAAAAACAATAAAATACAAATCCCCCAATAAAAATCAATAAAAAGTACATTTTCCAATAATCACATTTTTCTCTATAAAGAATTAAAAATAACAAACTTCCCAAATAAATAATTACTTGAAAATAATTAGAATATACATAAACTAAATCATGTAATTTCCCCTTGACAATCGATCTAGCAATCCTATTTTGAGCAGTATCAGTTAATTTCCACAAAGATTGAAAAGTAGGATTATTCCATTGAGAACTTATCTTCTTATAAAAAAACTTTATTGTATATTTAGGTTTACTTTTAAACTTAGAAATACTATCTTTTATATCTTTTAAAGATAAATCACTAAACTTCTTTGAATCATAATTAACTTTTTCATAATTATCAACAGTCGATGCATCATACCAGCCTTCTCCTCTTTTACTATCATGAAGTCCCATCGCAACCCAACCAATCATAGGTATGCCAGAATTTATCTCAATACCACTAACCTTTTCATAATAAGAATAAATAATCTTAATAGGTAAACTAAAAGACAACACTAATAACAACATATATATTAAATTTATTTTTTTTCTTTTACTAATAAAATGAATAAAACTAATAATCAATAAAGAAATAATCGTTATCAAAGCAGTAGATTTTATACAATAAGAAAAAGATATAAATAAAATAGATAATATTAAAAACACCACTTTTTTCCACATACAATCATTCTTACAAAACAAAATAAAATAATAAATAGAAACAACTGATAAACAAAAAGAAATTAAATTACCATATACAAATGAACAATAAAAAGTATAACTTAAAAACAAACAAGATAATATACACATTAATAAACTATTATTCTCTTTTTTAAATAACATATCAAATATTTTAATTATTAAAAATAATGTTACAATCATACTAATACAATTTAAAATTTGAAAAACTAACAAAGTATTAACCCCAAAAAGTTTATACAAACATTGCTCAAAAAATACTAATCCCAATTGATAAGGATATAAATATAAATATTCTCCTGTATTAAGAAAACTATAATCACCTTTCAAAAAATCTTTAGCGGCTTGAAAACATTCAAGACTATCATAAATTACAGAAGTATTAGCCATAAATATCCAAATAATACTAACTATTCCTGTTAAAACTAATAAATACTTAATTATTTTTTTATTATCACTAAGTTTTATCTTAAGTTTTTTTATTAAAACTCCAGAAAAAATAAATAATAATAATGCCATTATAGTAAGAAATATATTATCACTATAATAATAAGTATATTCACTTCTGTTCTCAACAATAGAAGGCATATATGCGGTAAAGAAAAAACTATTAACAGTCAAAAATAATATTATAAAAAAAGAAAATAGATATATTATTTTATCATAAAATTTTAAAACAAAATTTCTTAATTTCTCCATATTATAAAACTCCTCTAATGTATACTTATAGTCTAACATATATTATAATTATAATCAATTGGATAAAGTTATCCTATTTTTATATATAAGTTAATTACTCCACTACACATTTTTTTAAATTTACAATAAAAAACTATATACTTTTTAAAAATAATGCTTTAAAATATATAGTAAAAAAGGAGCAATTTATATGTTAAAAGTTAAATTAACCGAAAACTATGGTGGTGTTACAATTTATGGAGATTTCGACGACTTAGACTATTTATATGAAGCAATAATCTATTTAATTCGTGATGAGGCAAAAGATATTCATGAATATGCAATGCAAGAACATTTATATGCCTTTCTATACGAAGTAAGACATACCTATCAAGGACAAAGAGATGTAGAACTAGTTGATAATGGTGTATCTGAAAACCAAAGAAAATGGCTTAATCTAAAAAAACAAGATGTAACCGACAACAATTTATACTTATGCTTTAATTACTTATTGCCTGATTTAATACTAGATATGATTTTAGTAAAACATTTTATTAAAAAAATTGATAAAAAAAATAATGATGAATATAATTCATATATAAATATGGTAAATTACTTTTATTCAATCGCCCTATCCTCTTTAGAAAAAGAACTTACCAAAATAAAATTTAATAAAATTAAAAAAGGAATAAAAGAAGCAATAATCAACCCTAACAAATTTATTCCTCAATGGTTTGAAATCATATCTATAAATTATGCTAATATGACTAAAAAACAAAGAGAAAAAGAATTGATACCAGTAATGGAAGCAATATATAATTTTAAAAAACATGAAAAATATTTTGATTTTAAAAAAGACATTGAAAAAATTTGTAAAGAAAAAAATTGTAATATAAATAATTTATATTATGAAAACTATCCTGAAGAAATTGAGTGGTAATATGAAAATCGGAAGAAATGAACCTTGTCCTTGTGGAAGTGGAAAAAAATATAAAAAGTGTTGTGGGATATGATTATAAAAATAAGAATAAAATTGATTTTTTAAAAAATAATACTAAAACACTGATAAATAAAGGAGTGTTAATATAAATTACATGTTGACATTCCTTTTTTTAGTTAAGAAAGGCGGTAACTGAAAAAAATTAAATTATAGTAAAAATATTGATTTTGAAAAAATAATTATTAAGGTAAGACACAATATATATAGCAAAATAAAAGATAATAATGGAAGATAAAATTGCAAATGAAAAATTTTATTAGATAGTTAAATATATCGTTATAAATGAAATAATTAAATATAAATAATTATTGTAAAAAATATTGACAAAAGTTTATTAAAGATTATAATAATGTAAAAAAAATACATTCGTTTTATAAAACATTGTATTTTTTTTACATTTCACGTATAATATTATTGGAAGGGTGAAATTATGTTAAAAAAAATAAAATTAGATAATTATACAACATTTACTAAACCTACAGAAATAGATTTCTCTGCTACTAACTACAAGTTTTTAGAAAATGAAAATGTGGGAAGAAACAAAATACTTAAAGGCTGTCTATTTGTTGGTGAAAATGCTTCTGGAAAAACAAAAATACTGAAAAGTATAACATTATTACTTGATTTATTATTTGGAAATAGCGAAGTAGATTTGATATCCAATAAAAGTTTTTACACCAATAAACCAACCTATAAACTTGAGTATACTTTTATAGAAGAAGAAAAAGAAATAATTTATTTAATTGAATTGAGTCTAAATGAAATTGTTTCAGAAAAATTGATATTTGATAAGCAAACAATTTTAGAAAGATTAGGTAATACCGCAAAGTTTAATTTAAATGATGAAAAAACATTTAGTGATATTTCAAATAAACTATTATTTTTACGTAGAATTTATTTTGACACTAATTTTTATGGAAATGAAATTCTAAATAAATGGTTTGAATATATGAAAAAATCTGTATATATTAATTGCTATTATAGAACAGTTTTTAATTATTCCGGAACAAACTTATTGGTTCATGAATATTTAAATAATAATACGGTTGATGCAATAAATAAATTTTTAGAAAAAATTAATTATAATCAAAAAATAGAATATGGTACAGAAACCTCTAATCCAAATAAAAAGTTTTTTACTAAGTCAAATAACAATAAAAAGTTTATTTCATTTAATAAAAAAGGAACAGACATTTACATTCCAGAAATGTTTGAATCAACAGGTAATATAACTTTTATGGAATTACTACCATCATTTTTACATGCAATCAATAATGAATGTATGATAATTATTGATGAATTTAGTAGTGGTTTTCATAATGAATTAGAAGAATGCATAATAAAATATTTCTTTCATTATTCAAAAAATTCACAACTATTTTTTACCTCACATTCAACGAATATTTTAAATAATACATTGATCAGACCAGATCAAATATATTCAGTTTCTTTTGATTCAAAAAAAGGTTCTGTTTTGAAAAGATTTTCTGAAGAAATGCCGAGAGAATCTCAAAATACAGAAAAAATGTATTTAAATGGAGTATTTAATGGAATGCCTAGATACAACAAAATCTTTAAAGATTAACTTTAAAAGAAATATTGGTTCGGTATTAATTGTTGTAGAAGGTGCTTCATATGAATTTGATTTATTAAAGCAAATTTTTAGAAAAATTCTTCACTACAATTATATTGAAAAAAGTAGGAATCAACAAAATTTTAAAAATTATGATGAATTTGTAATGAAAGGAAATGAAAACTCTCATGTAATAGTAATAAATGCCAAAAATTCTAATTTATCAACTATAAAAAAGGATGAAAATTATCTTAATGAAATTTATAAACAACTATATTTAGAATATGGAATAGATGGAAAAAATATTAATATGTATTTTATTTGGGATAGGGATAACGAATCTAATCCATCAGATTTAACGAAAGATTTATTAAGTAGATTAGGCAATTCAATTGAGAATAAAAATGGGGAAATGAATGGATTATTACTATTAAGTTATCCATGTATAGAAGCTTTTACTATTTCTAATTTTGATAAAAAGACAATAAGTTTAAAAGAAAAAGATTTAAAAAAATATGTTAAAGATAAGGATTACAAGATAAATGAAATAAATAGATATACACTATTAAATGCTACAGTTATGATGAACAAAAGTTTATTAGAGTGTGGAATTAAAGAATATGATTTAGATGATTTTTCAAAAACATCTTTAAAAATTTTTAATGAGCAAGAATCATTTTTACGTAGTAAAAAATATTATAATTTATTGTCATTAATTTCAATAATGCTTTTAGATTTAAATATTATAACAATAAGATAAATGTTTATCAAATGATACTAAGGTAATATCAATCATTTTAAGAAATTGAAGAATACATAAATCGTATATAATAAATTGACATATCTAAGGAATAATGTTGTAATTTTCCTAGAAAAAGGAAATGATATATAAGAATAATTATGATAAGATTTTAGAATATACTAAAGAAGTAAGTTTTAATAATACAATTAAAGCATATATTATTCTGAGGTGATACTTTGTTTACCAAACACATTCACATTAGAATAAAAATAATATATGCTTTTTTTATTATCTTCTTTTTATGCATTATATTAAAAGTATTTTATACCCAAGTAATCGATTATAAAAAACTAAATAACCTAGCCTCCTCCTTATGGACTAGAAACTTACCAATTGAAGCCGATCGTGGTAAAATATATGACCGCAACGGTGTCGTTTTAGCCAGTAATAAAACAACCGTTTCCTTAGTAATAATACCCAATCAAATCAAAGACAAACAAACAACCGCTCAAAAACTGGCTTCCATTTTAAATGTCAGCGTTAAAGAAATGTTAAGCCATGTTGCTAAAAAAACATCCATTGAAAGAGTCCATCCTTATGGAAGAAGATTAGACTTTACCATTGCCGATAAAATCGCCGATTTAAAATTACCCGGAGTATACCTAGTAAAAGAATCCAAACGATATTATCCATATAAAACCATGCTCTCCCACACTATCGGTTTTGTTGGGATAGATAATCAAGGTTTAAGTGGATTAGAACTTATGTATAACGACTACTTAACCGGTTCCTATGGGGCTATAAAATATACCTCAGATGCCAAAGGGAACAAACTAGACTTAACCGAAAACTATGTCGAACCCCAAGACGGTGTCAATATGACCCTAACTGTCAATTACGAAATTCAAGAATCATTAGAAAGAGAACTATCCAATGCTATGCTGCGGTATAATCCCGAACAAGCCCTAGGAATAGTTATGGATCCTAAAACTGGTGAAATACTAGCCATGGCTTCTAGACCTTCCTTTAACCCCAGTGAATACCAAAAATACACCACCGAAGAAATAAATCGAAACCTCCCTATTTGGATGACTTACGAACCTGGATCAACCTTTAAAATAATAACCCTTAGTGCCGCCTTAGAAGAAAAAAAAGTCGACTTAGACAATGACCACTTTTACGATGGTGGTTCCATTCAAGTAGAAAATGCCAGAATCAAATGTTGGAAAGCCGGTGGTCATGGTGAACAAACCTTCAAACAAGTAGTTGAAAACTCTTGTAACCCAGGATTTGTCGCCTTAGGACAAAGACTGGGAACCGAAACCTTATTTAAATATATCAAACAATTTGGCTTTGGTAGTAAAACTGGAATCGACTTAAATGGCGAAAGTACCGGAATTCTATTCCCCATCAGTAAAGTTGGACCAGTCGAACTAGCCACCACCTCCTTTGGTCAAGGAGTATCCGTAACTCCCATTCAACAAATAAGAGCCGTATCTGCAGCCATAAATGGTGGTTACTTATATGAACCATACATCGTCAAAAGTTTAAACGAACCAAGTACTAATTCCGTCATCAAATACAATAAACCCAAACTAGTCAGAAAAGTAATAAGTGACGACACATCTAAAAAAGTTAGGATGGCCTTAGAAAGTGTAGTCAATAATGGAAGTGGAAGAAATGCTTACATTGAAGGATATCGAGTAGGTGGAAAAACTGGAACGGCCCAAAAAGTTAAAGATGGTAAATACATGATTGGTAACTATATAACTTCATTTATTGGATTTTTACCAGCCAACGATCCCGAAGTAGTCGTCTATGTAGCAATCGACAATGCCAAGGGAATAACTCAGTATGGTGGTACCGTGGCAGCGCCAATTGCCAAAACCATTTTAACCGATGCCATCAGAATTTTAAATATAAAAAGACCCGGTGGTGATAGTGAAAAAAAATACAACTACACTGACAAAAAATATGCGGTAGTTAGTGATGTAACCAATATGGAAAAAATAAAAGCCACCCAAACTTTAAAACAATTTAAAGTAGAATTTTCTGGTTCGGGTAACAAAGTATTGTACCAATCCCCTAAAGCCGGAACCAAACTATTTGAAGGTGATACCGTAAGACTTTTCTTAACCACTTAAAAATGGTGATCATTCACCATCTTTTTTATCTTCTAACGTTGCATAAATCATCACACTTTTAATCTTTAAAGACCTTTTTTTAAGAATCTTTTTCTTAACATCTTGTTCTAACTTAACAACATTTTTAAAAGACATATTACCATCAACTACCAAAGTCAAATCCAAAGCATAGTATGCTCCATACTTAATCAACTTTAAATAACACTTTCTTGCCTGAGAAATATCCATTATATAATCTTCGATATGTTTTATAACTTCCCTATCTTTTTCTACCTCCCCCATTAAAGATAAAGAATTAGAAACAATAATTTTAATCGATAATTTTAAAACCATCAAACCAATAATAATAGTTCCCACCATATCAGCATATTTAAAAATAGGTATCTCTTTTTCTAACTGTAATAAAAGGGTAATTATTAAAACCCCAATACTAGAATACAAATCCATTTTAGACTCTTTAGCGGAAGTAATTAAAGCCTCACTATTGGAAGTTCTACCTACTTTGGACATTATCTTTATTGCTATATACTTTAAAACAATAGTTACTAAGATTAACCAAACTAACGAAATAGGAGGAATAACCTTTTTTACTTTAAAGCTATTTAAACAGATAAAAATACCCAGTAAAAACAAAACTATTCCAATAAATAAATTAGTCAAATACTCTAATCTTCCAAAACCAAAAGGATGATATTTAGTTGGTCTTTTTTTAGAAAGTTTTAAACCAATCATACAAAAAATATCCGTAACTAAATCACTGATAGTGTGTAATCCATCAGCAAACAAAGATTCCAACTTAAAAAATAAACCACCACCGATTTTAAGTATCGCAATAATACCATTATTTATCATACTATAAATTAAAACAATATTTTCTTTTTTCATAATGTCACCCTATCATTTTTTTTAAAAAGAAAAAAGGATATATTCCTTAAACTAAATACCAAATAAATATAATTTAAAATAAGTTTCTAAAAATTAATCTTCATTTTCTATATAAGTAACCGTTACTTCTTTTCCATTATAAACGGCTTGATGATGTTCATAATTTAAAATAGCATCTGTAACTTTCCCATTTTCATTTATAGTAACACTGCCACTACTTGGTAAAGTTCCACTTAAATTAACGGGATAATTGGTATCATCCTTAGTTAAAACTCCATTCGATACTTGATAAAGTCCTACTAAATCAATCCCATTTTCTTCCCCTAATTCTTTAACAACTGACGTTTCTATTTCTTTTACATAACTTAATACATTAGCCGATATAGTATCTTCTTCCGCTTTATTAGTTCTTTTTACTGCTTCTGGTACCACAATTGAAACTACCACCAAAAGTAGAACTAATACGGCCAACATTTCTAATAATGTAAATCCTTTTTTCATACCATCACTCCTATAATAATATTACCATAAGTAGCGAAAAAAAAAAAGACTTTTAGTCTTTCAATGTTTCTTCTAACCATTTAATTTGCTTTTCTAAAAGTTGTTTTTTTTCTAAATGATTACTAGGTATCTTACTTAAAATATTTTGATTTTTTTCTAATAAAAATTGATAGTACTTTTTACTTTCTTTTTTAATAGGTAAAATACTACCTAAATAAAGTTCTTTGTCATTATAAGTAATACTTCCCTTTGCCCATTTCATAACCACATAAAATATATTTTTATCATATATGGAAATTTCATCTTCCAAATGAAATTTTTTCATCATTTTAAATCTTAAAATATCTAATTCATTGTTAGATTGAATAATGATGGAATTTATATTGTCAAGGGGACATTTATTTATTATATCGATAATTGTTTTAGTTCCTAAGCCAGATAATATAAGACAAGTATTTTCGGGTATTTCAATATTTGTAATACCATCAGTACATACTGGAATTACTTTATCTTGAACTTGATATTTTTTGATGTTTTCCTTTACTTTTTCAATACATTTTTTGCTTATATCACTGGCTATACAGTAATGGTTATTTAAAGATAAATATATATCTAAAAGTCCATGATCACAACCTACATCAACTACATAAGTATTATCCGGTACTAAGGAAGCAATAGTTTTTAATCTTTTAGATATTTTCATTATTCACCCATATAATCTTTTAATTTTCTAGAACGAGATGGATGTCTTAATTTTCTCAAGGCTTTCGCTTCTATTTGTCTAATTCTTTCTCTAGTTACCCCAAATATTTGACCAACTTCTTCTAAGGTTTTACTTTTACCATCGTCTAAGCCAAATCGTAATCTAATTACTTTTTCTTCTCTTTCCGTTAAGGTTAATAAAACATCAGCTATTTCATCTTTTAAAAGTTCATTGGTCGCAAATTCTTCTGGCGATACGTTTCTTTCATCTTTAATAAAGTCTCCTAAATGTGAATCGTCTTCTTCACCAATTGGAGTTTCTAAAGAAACTGGTTCTTGACTTATTTTATAAATATCTCTAATTTTTTCCACGGTAGTGTTCATTTTTTTAGCCAGTTCTTCTTCGGTTGGTTCCCTATTTAATTCAAGGGTCATTTGTCTTTGAATACGGGCTAATTTATTGATAGTTTCTACCATATGAACTGGTACCCTAATGGTTCTGGCTTGATCGGCTATTGCTCTAGTAATAGCTTGTCTAATCCACCAAGTTGCGTAGGTAGAAAATTTATACCCTTTAGTTACATCGAATTTATCAACGGCTTTCATCAGTCCAATGTTACCTTCTTGAATAAGATCTAAAAATAACATTCCTCTTCCGACATATCTTTTAGCAATTGACACAACAAGTCTTAGATTAGCCTCCGCTAATATTCTTTTGGCTTCTTCTTCCCCATTTTGAATTCGATCGGCTAAATCTAATTCTTCTTCCATGGTTAGTAATTTAATTTGGCCAATTTCTTTTAAATACATTCTAACGGGATCATTGATAGTTAAATCTTTAGTTAAAATGTTATCGTCAAGTAATAATTGACCTGATTCTTCATCATCATCGTCATCATCACCAGATACTATTTTAATACCATTTTCATTAAATAGATTGTATAATTCATCTAATTCTTCACTAGTTAATTCCAATCCTTTTAAGTTACTTGCTAATGTTTCATAAGTAATTTTATTTTCTTTTTTTCCAATTTCTAATAATTCTTTTTTTCTTTCTTCAAATGTTTTGATTTCATTAATTACTTTTTTCACTATTCATCACCTTTACTTTTTTTATTTATTTGTAATATTTGATTACTAATGCTTATTTTTTTATCTAAATCAGTTGTTTTATTTAGTTCTTCTTTTAACCTTTTTATTTCTTCTTTATAGTTATAATCTTGAATAATTTTAAAGTAGTCATCAATTTCTTCTTTAGTATATTCTTCTTTTAAATTTAAACTGTTTATTTCTAACAAAGTTTTTAAAGTGTCTTGATCTCTTAAATAACTCATTAAGTCGGCTATATTGATACTTCCATATTCTTCAAAATATTGTTTACAAGCCCGCGCTAATTCCCGATATTTTAAGGTTGGTAAATAGATGGTATTTTTTAAGTATTGTTTCATAACTTTGTTATTATTTACCATATGGTATAGTAAATATTGTTCGGCTTTTTCATATTTATTTTGTTTTTTTTCTTCTTTTTTAACAACTTCATTGATGGTTTTATTTTGTTCTAAGGCTATTAACTGATCTTTTATAACTTCTTTTTCTAAACCGACTTCTTCACTGACTTTTTGAATGGTTATTTCTTTTAATATTGGATCATCCATTTTATTCAATTCTTCAATTACTTCATTGACGTATTTGGCTATATCTAAAGTACTACTTAAGTTTTTATCTTTTTTAAAATAGTTTAATTTAAATTCCATTACGTTTAGCGGATGCTCTAATTTTTGAAGATATTTTTGCCGGCCATTTTTTCTAATATATTCATCGGGATCTAAGTTATCTTCTAGTCTAATTATTTTCGGTTCTATTCCTACTTTTAATAATTCGTCAGTGGCTACCAAGGTGGCTTTTTCTCCGGCTCCATCACCATCAAAACATAGAACTATTTCTTTAGCCATTTTTTTGATTAAAGAAATTTGTTCTTTAGTTACGGCTGTTCCCATGGTGGCAACTACGTTTTTAATATCCGATTCATATAGTCTAACTACATCCATGTATCCTTCAACAATAATTATTTGGTTTTTCTTTCTAGCAATATCTTTAGCCCGATGGTAATTATATAAAAGTTCCCCTTTTTTAAATAAAACGGTTTGTCTAGTATTTAGATATTTGTTTTCATTATTGTCTTTATATATTCGTCCAGAAAAACCAATGACATTACCTTTTAAGTCGTATAAAGGGACTATAATTCTTTGACGAAATAAATCGACACTGCCATAAGTATTTTGACTACATAAACCATATTGTTCTATTTTATCAGTAGAAAATCCTTTTTTATTTAGTAATTTTACTAAATCGTCTTTATTATCTAATGATAAACCAAATTCAAAGTCTTTAATTGTTTTTGGTGAAATATCCCGATTTTTTAAATATTCTCTAGCCTCTTTACCTAAGGAAGTATTTAAATTATTCATATATAATTTATTAGCCAACTCATACATATCTAAATAATCTTGATATTTTTCTTTTTTAGTTATTTTACTATTTATTGCCAGTGGTATTCCGGCTTTATCGGCTAATAGTTTTACGGCTTCAATAAAAGATATATTTTCATAGTCTTGGACAAAGGTGAAGACATTTCCTCCGGCTCCACAACTAAAGCACTTATATATTTGTTTTTCTTTACTGACACTCATACTTGGTTTATGGTCATCATGAAATGGACAAACTCCAAAATAATTTTTACCGGCCCCGGTCAGTTGTATATAACTGGAAATGACATCAACAATATCGACATTATTTCTTATTTTGTTTATCGTTTCTTCATCAATATGGTTATTCATGATATCAACTCTCCAATATTATATACGATAAAAAAATGCAATTTCCTTGTTTTTTTCACATTTTTTTCATATTTTACCTTATTTTTCTATTTTTTCAAGCATTTTTGACATTTTTTAACATTTTTTTATTTCTTATGGATAAAGTAGTAATAGGTGATTAGATGAAATCTTATTTAAAGTTTTTGATGATTGGACTTTGTTTTTTACTGGCTTTTCCAACACATTTTATTTATGATATTTTTCCTAATAAGTTAACGGCTATTTTTTTTCCTATCAACGAGTCTATTTTCGAACACATGAAAATATTGGTTACTTCTTTTTTATTAAGTAATTTGGTTTTTTATCCATTTATAAAAAAAAGAAAAAACATTTTGTTTTCTATTTTTATTAGTTGTTTAATTATGGTTCCCCTTTATTTGATTTTATTTTTACCTATTTATTATATGATTGGGGAAAATCTTTTTTATTCTATTTTTTTAATTTTGGTAGTAGATATTATTGTTTTCAATATTTATTTTAAAATGGAATATAGTAATTTCAACAATTTAAATATAATTGGTTTTATAGGAATTGTTCTTATTTATTTACTATTTACTTATTTTAGTTATCATCCTTTATTAAATGATTTATTTTTTGATTCTATAAAAGGTAAATATGGTTTTAATATCTATCCAATATAAAAGAACTAAATACTCATTAGTTCCTTTTCTTTTAGTTTTTCATCGATATTTTTTTATTTTACGCTGCGACTAAGTTAAACGCGGTTGATTCACTTTTTCCGTCTTTTCCATCATCCGCGAATTTGACTCCTGATTTCAGAATGATGACGGGGCGCACACCATACGAACGGTCGTAGTAGCCGTCCACGCGCTGGTAGCGCGGATTCCAATAATGCAAGATATTAGTCTCCGCGGGAGAGGCCAGCCAATAATATGATCCGATGTCTATCATATCATTTCCTTTTCCACATTGAGTTGAACTTGTTGTATAGCAGGTTCCATCATCACTTGTTGTTAAATAATCTTTTATGTTATAGTTCGTATTTCCATTTATGTTCTCTAATA
>CANQHO010000034.1 GCA_947623815.1 uncultured Bacilli bacterium
GCTGAATCAAGCGTATATGCTTATATTGAAGCAGCAGAAAAAGCCGTAGTTGTTCACATGATGTCTAATCCAAATGAAAAAGTTAAAGGACCTTGTACAGCCAAAGGAACAACTTTAACTTGTAAAAAAGCCGGTGCTGAAGGAGATGTTGATTTACCTTTTACCTTAGATGTTAAAGGAGAAGTTCCATCTGCTGGAAGTTTAACAGTAGATGAAAAAGGAACTATAACAACTGGAACTGGATTAACGATTGGAAGTTATACCGTAGCATATTCAGGTGGTAAAGCAACCGCATCGGCAACAGAATAAGAAAGGAAAATAGTATGAAAAGTAAAAATGGTTTTACATTGATTGAATTGTTGGCAGTAATTGTAATACTAGCCGTAATTGCTTTAATAGCAACCCCAATTATTTTAAATTTGATTGAAAAAGCAAGATTAGGAGCAGCTGAAAGTAGTGCATATGCTTATATTGAAGCAGCAGAAAAGGCCGTAGTTGTGCATATGATGTCTAATCCTAATGATAAAGTTGGAACTTCATGTACAGTGGCAGGATTAACATTAACTTGTCAAAAAGCTGGTGAGGAAGCAGGAAATTTACCAGCATTTACATTAGATGTAAAAGGAGAAGTTCCAAGTGCTGGAACATTAACTTTAGATAGTAAAGGAACTATTACTGGGGCAACTGGATTAACAATTGGAAGTTATACAGTAGAATATGCAAGTGGTAAAGCGACCGCAACTGCAACAAAATAAAAAAGGAGAGAGTATGAAAAATAAAAAAGGTTTTACATTGATTGAATTGTTAGCTGTTATCGTAATATTAGCTGTAATTGCCTTGATAGCAACCCCAATTATTTTAAATTTAATTGAAAAAGCAAGAAAAGGAGCTGCTGAATCAAGCGTTTATGCTTATATTGAAGCCGCTGAAAAGGCAGCCGTTGTATATATGATGGAAAATACATCTGCTAAAATAAGTGGAGATTGTAAAGTGGCAGCAGGGAATACATTAACTTGTGGTGCAGAAGATGCAATAACTTTGACTTTGGATGTTAAAGGTGAAACTCCAGAAGTTCAAGAAGGAAGCACAGTAACATTTGCTGATACGGGGGAAGTAACTGGAGCAGCAAATTTAAAAATTGGAAGTTACACTGTAACATATGCTGGTGGTAAAGCAACAGCTGAATAATAGTTTAAAAAGAAAGCTGAATGTACTTTCTTTTTAGTAAATATTATAATATTTTTGTAAAGTAGGAGGAATTGAGATGAAAAGTAGTAAGGGTTTTACTCTAATTGAATTATTGGCAGTAATCGTAATATTAGCCGTAATTGCTTTAATAGCAACCCCAATCATTTTGAATTTGATTGAAAAAGCTAGACTTGGGGCAGCCGAAAGTAGTGCATATGCTTATATCGAAGCAGCAGAGAAAGCGGCAGTTGTTACAATGATGTCAGCACCTAATACCAAAGTAAGTGGAGCTTGTACAGTAGCAGCTGAAAATAAACTTAATTGTACAACTGGTGGAACTTTAGCTTTAGATATAAAAGGAGAAGTTCCATCTGGAGGATCTATAACATTTGGAGAAAATGGAAGTGTTGAATCAGCAACTAATTTACAAATGGGAAGTTATTATGTAAGTTATGATGGGACTAAAGCAATAGCTTCTACGAAAGCGGCAAAAGAGTAAAAGGAAGTAAAAAGCTTTCTTTTTTCTTTGGTTGACTAACAACTTTATCTAATGGTATAATGATAATGTAAAAATAAAGGAGGATAAAATGAGAAGTAATCAAAAAGGTTTTACACTAATTGAACTATTAGCTGTAATCGTAATATTAGCCGTAATTGCTTTGATAGCTACTCCAATCATTTTGAATTTGATTGAAAAAGCTAGACTTGGAGCAGCCGAAAGTAGTGCATATGCTTATATTGAAGCAGCAGAAAAAGCTGCTGTTGTTAAAATGATGAGCGATACAACTACTAAAATAAGTGGTGATTGTACGGCAGATGGTACTAAATTAACTTGTGCAACTGGTGGAGAATTAACATTAGATGTTAAAGGTGATCTTCCAAGTGATGGAAGTATTACATTTGGTGATAATGGAAGTGTAACTGCTGCTAAAGATTTACAAATTGGAAGCTACTACGTAGGGTTTGATGGTTCAAAAGCAACAGCTAAAACTACAAAATCAGCATCAGATACTTAAAATAAGGCTAACAAATGTTAGTTTTTATTTTGTTGATAATAATTTTATTAAATGTTATAATAAAGTTGTAAATAATAGAAAGGAGGATAAGATGAAAAGTAATAAAGGTTTTACACTAATTGAATTATTAGCTGTCATTGTAATACTAGCCGTAATTGCTTTAATAGCCACTCCAATCATTTTAAACTTAATTGAAAAAGCAAGACTTGGAGCAGCCGAAAGTAGTGCATATGCTTATATCGAGGCTGCTGAAAAAGCAGCAGTTGTTAAAATGATGAGTGATACAACTACTAAAATAAGCGGTGATTGTACAGCAACTAAAACTACATTATCTTGTACAACTGGTGGAGATTTAACATTAGATGTAAAGGGTGAAATGCCAGAAAGTGGATCAATAACATTTGGTGCTAATGGAAGTGTAACTGCTGCTAAAGATTTAAAAATTGGAAGTTACTATGTAGGATTTGATGGTTCAAAAGCAACCGCTAAAACTACAGCAACCGCTGCGGATGGTAGTTAATTTAAATAAAGACTAACAAAAGTGAAATGAACCACAAAAGTTGGTCTTTTATTTTGCCTAAGTTGACTAATAACTTAGGTTACGTTATAATGATAATGTAAATAATAGAGAGGAGGATAGATATGAAAAGTAATAAAGGTTTTACATTGATTGAATTATTAGCTGTAATCGTAATATTAGCCGTAATCGCTTTAATAGCCACTCCAATTATTTTAAATTTAATTGAAAAAGCTAGACTTGGAGCTGCTGAATCAAGTGCATATGCTTATATTGAAGCCGCAGAAAAAGCTGCTGTTGTATATATGATGACGGATAATAAGGTAAAAGTAAAAGGAGATTGCACTGCAGCTGAAACTACATTAACTTGTTCAGAAGCTAGTCCATCAGAAGCTAAATTAACTTTAGATGTTAAAGGTGAAATGCCAGAAAGCGGATCTATAACATTTGGAGAAAATGGAAGTGTGACTGGAGCTAAAGATTTAAAAATTGGAAGTTATTATGTAAAATTTGATGGATCAAAGGCAACAGCTTCAACTACTGCCTCTTCAGGTTCTTAGGAAAGACATTGATCTTTCTTTTTTTGGCTTTTTATCTTTATTGACGTTTGTTATTATTTGATGATATAATGATATCGTAAGTAATAGTAGAGAGGAGGATAAATGTGAAAAGCAATAAAGGTTTTACTTTAATTGAATTATTAGCTGTAATCGTAATATTAGCTGTAATCGCTTTAATAGCTACTCCAATTATATTAAACTTAATTGAAAAAGCAAGACTTGGAGCCGCCGAAAGTAGTGCATATGCTTATATTGAAGCCGCTGAAAAAGCTGCCGTTGTATATATGATGACTGATAATAAGATAAAAGTAACAGGAGATTGTACAGCCGATGGAACTACACTAACTTGTTCAGCAGCTAAACCATCATCAGCAGAATTAACTTTAGATGTAAAAGGAGATCTTCCAAGTGAAGGAAGTCTTACCTTTGGAGAAAATGGAAGTGTAACTGGAGCTAAAGATTTAAAAATTGGAAGCTATTATGTAAAATTTGATGGATCAAAAGCAACAGCTTCAACTACAAAAAGTGCAACTTCATAAAATTGACATGGAATATGTCAATTTTTTTCTAAAAAGATTCTTTAGTTGACTAATAATTTTACTTAATGTTATAATTATAATGAAAATAACAAGAAGGAGGATAAGATGAAAAGTAAAAAAGGTTTTACATTGATTGAACTATTAGCTGTCATTGTAATACTAGCTGTAATTGCTTTAATAGCAACCCCAATTATTTTAAACTTAATTGAAAAGGCTAGATTAGGAGCCGCTGAATCAAGTGCATATGCTTATATCGAAGCTGCTGAAAAAGCGGCAGTTGTTACAATGATGTCAGCACCTAATACTAAAGTAAGTGGTGCTTGTACCGTTCAAGAAGATAAAAAAAGTCTTCAATGTACTACTGGTGGAACTTTAACTTTAGATGTTAAAGGAGATGTTCCAACTGGTGGATCTGTAACATTTGGAGAAAATGGAAGCGTTGAATCAGCAACTGGTTTAGTAATAGGAAGCTATACTGTAGAATATAGTGGTACTACTGGAAAAGCAACTGCTTCAGCTACCAAATCATAAAATAAGAAAGGTAACTTTCTTTTTTTGTTTGTATTAAATTGACTTTTTTTTAAATAATCGTTATACTAAATAAGAGATAACAAGGAGGTAAGAAATATGGAAAAAATAAATAAAGATTCAAAAAGTTATCAAAATTTAATGACTGCCTTTGCAGGAGAAAGTCAAGCAAGAAATAAATATACTTATTTTGCTAGTAAGGCTAAAAAAGAAGGATATGAACAAATAAAAGCAATTTTTGAAGAAACAGCCGAAAATGAAAAAGAACATGCAAAACTATGGTTTAAATATTTAAATGATGGAGATATTCCAAGTACCATTGACAATTTGAAAGCTGCTGCTGAAGGTGAAAATTACGAATGGACTGATATGTATGATAAATTTGCTAAAGAGGCTAAAGAAGAAGGATATGAAGAATTAGCCAGCAAATTTGAAGGAGTGTTAAAAATAGAAAAACAACATGAAGAACGTTACTTAAAATTACTTGCAAATATCAACGAAGGAAAAGTATTTGAAAGTGATGAAGAAGTTGTATGGATTTGTCGTAATTGTGGACATATTCATTTTGGAAATGTGGCTCCTAGTGTTTGTCCAGTATGTAATCATCCACAAAGTTTCTTTGAAAGAAAAGCCAACAATTACTAATTGTGGTTTTTTCATTTGTATTTTAAGATAAAATATTGTATAATTGGTTTGGTGATATTATGAAACTATCTTTTATAGTTCCCTGTTATAACGAAGAAGGAAATGTTAAAGCCTTTTATGAAAAAATGGTAGAAACTATCGATTATAATAAATATAAATATGAACTTATTTTTATCAATGATGGTAGTAAAGATAAAACTCTCGAACGTTTAAAAGAATTACTTAAAGAAAAAGTGAATATTAAAATAATTCATTTTTCTAGAAACTTTGGTAAAGAGGCTGGAATATATGCCGGTCTTAAAGAAGCCGAAGGAGAGTATATAGCTATAATTGATGCCGATTTACAACAAAATCCTAAATTTTTATTGAAGATGATGAAAGTTTTAGATGAAACAGATTATGATGTTGTAACTGCTTATCAGAAAGTAAGAAAAGAAGGATTTATTTTAACAACATTTAAAAAGATGTTTTATAAACTAATCAATAAATTATGTGATATTGATTTTGTATCAGGGGCTAGCGATTTTAGAATGTTTAGAAGAAGTGTCTTAGAGGCTATCTTAAGTATGGGAGAATATTATCGTTTTTCCAAAGGTATTTTTTCATGGGTAGGATTTGATACATACTATATGCCATATGATGTAGAAAGCAGAAATAGTGGTAAGACTAAATGGTCTTTTTGGAAATTATTTAAATATGCGATTGATGGAATTGTTTCTTTTACAACCGCTCCGCTTCGTTTAGCAACTATTTTAGGTTTTTTAATATCGATAAGTTCATTTATATATTTGATAGTTTTACTTGTTCAAAAACTTTGTTTTGGAATTGCAGTTGCTGGATATGCTAGTATTTTGGCCGTCTTACTTTTAGTAGGAGGGATTCAATTATTAAGTTTAGGGATAATTGGGGAATACTTGGCTAGAACTTATATTGAAGTTAAGAAAAGACCAATTTATATAGCTAAAAAGATATATAGTAATAAAAAAATGTAAAGTTTATTTAAAAACTTCACATTTTTTTTTAAATACTTGTTTTGCATACTAAATTATGATATTATTAAATTAGTAGGGGACTTAATCAATGTGTACTACACATACAAGTACTATTATATTAAAGTAAAACTTTAATGAAGTAGATTTTCTACTCTAAAAAAATTCCGAAAAAAACGTTCGATAATACATTTATTCCCCTACTAAAAAAATGTCTTTTTAAGGACATTTTTTATTCTTTCACATTTAAAAATTTGATAAGTTTTTTAGGTGATTCATCATGATAAATAATATCATAAACTAAATCAATAATAGGCATATCTACTTGTTTATTATTTAATAATGTATAAATAGATTTTAAAGTATATAAACCTTCAACGGTAGTATTTTCCATATATTCTTTTATAACATCACTAGGTTGTTCTTCACCAATCATCTTACCTAAAGTAAAATTTCGACTTTTTTCACTAGTACAGGTAAGCAGTAAATCCCCAAATCCAGCAAATGATAAAATAGTATTTTTATCGCCACCTAAAGCTTTGATTAAACCTTTGATATCATGTAGTGATTCAGTAATAAACATGGCCTTAGTGGAAATTGGTAAATTCATTCCATCAATCATACCAGATGCTAGGGCGATAACATTTTTAATAGAACCACATATTTCGGTACCGATAATATCAGTCGATCTGCGCAATTTTAAATAATCATTTTGTAAAGCTTCAGATACTAATTTAGCGGTTTCATCATTTAAGGTGGCTAAGGTAAGACCGATAGGAACTGATTTAATCATATCAACCGCAAAACTCCCTCCGGAAATGACCGCTAAATTTTTCGTATCAATATATTTTTTAACTACATCATGAACAAATAGACAAGTATCTTGTTCAATACCTTTAGAAGCTATACAAATATGTTGTTCTGGTTGGATTATATTTTTTAAATCTTGACACAATTCATCAACACAACCAGCTGGTATGGCGATAACTATTAAAGGGCTATTGTTAATAGCTTCCGCCATATTAGAGGTAATATGAACATCATCAGGAATTTCATATTGGGGTAGTTTTCTTAAATTCCTTCTTAATCTTTTTAATTCATCAACTTCTTTTTCAAATCTATTCCAAAGAGTTATATCACAATTATTTAAATGACACATTGATGATAGGGCTAAGCCGTAAGCACCGGCTCCTAATATTGTAACTTTCATAAATCTTCTCCTTTACTGCATTTTAACATACTAAATAAACAAAAGCAATATTTTGGTGTTTTGGTGTTTGACCTTTATTTTAGTTTAAATATTTGTTATAATACTAAGTTGAGAGGACCAATTTTATGCAAGTAGTATATTTTTTTATTAGTTTAGGACTTAAACTTATTTATTATCCTTGTTGTTTATTTAAAGTAAAAAACAATAAAATAACCTTTTTAAGTAGACAGTCAAATAAACCAAGTATTGATTTTAAATATATAAAAAATGGATTACTTAAAAAAAATCCCCATTTAGAAATTGTTTTTTTGTGTAAAAGATTAGATAGTAAAAAACAAATTTTTGAATATTTTATTTTTACAATAAAATCTATTTACCATATTGCAACTTCTAAAATATGTATTATCGATTCTTATTCAATTACTTCTATATTACCTAAAAGAAAAGGTACCAAAGTAATCCAAATATGGCATGCTTTAGGTGCTATTAAAAAGTTTAGTTATCAGACACTTGATACCGAATATGGAAGAAGTAAGAAAATGGCTAAAATGTTAAAAATGCATAAAGGGTATGATTTAATTATAACAACATCAGATAAAACAACCGAATATTTTAGGCAGGCTTTTAATTATGATAAGGATATTTTTTATAAAACTGGACTACCTAGAATAGATTATTTATTAAATGAACAAACTAAAATTAGAAAAAATATTTTTAAAAAATATCCAGAACTTAAAAATAAAAAAGTTATATTATATGCCCCAACTTTTAGAAAAGATAAAACTGATGTAAATAAACTTATAAAACAAATTGATTTTAATAAATATAACTTAATTATTAAAGGTCATTTTAATCAAGAAATTAAAGTCAATAATAAAAAAGTATATACTTGTTTAGATGTTAGTGCTATGGATTTATTAACTGTAGCAGATTATCTAATTACCGATTATTCAGCGATTGCTTTAGAAGCTATGGTTCTAAATAAAAAAGTATTTTATTACTTATATGATTATCAACAATATCAAAAAAGTAATGGTTTAAATGTAGACTTAAAAAAAGAATTACCAAGTTTATGTTTTGATAAACCTAATGAACTTATCAAACATTTAGAAAAAAATTATCCTTGGGCCGAATATCGTAGATATTATGATAAATATTTGGAAAATGTCGAAGGAAATAGCACCGCTAAAATAGTTGATAAAATAATTGATTGGAGTTGTGATGAAGTTGAAAAGGCTTAAAAGAAAATTAGTTAGAATGGGAAAAAAAGTACCAATTTTAAGAGAAATTTTAATATCGTTAGCGTGGGTTAAAAAACAAATAAAAATTTTAATTGCTAATTTATGTAAAAAATATGTAGGATTTAGAAAAGTAGTTCGTTTTTTTAGAAGAAAGAAAAAACAAATAAAATATTTTAAATATTATCATTTATATAAAGTAAATCCTAAAATAATTTTGTTTGAAAGTTTTATGGGTAGATCTTATTCTTGTAATCCTAAGGCTTTATATAAACAAATTTGTCAAATGGATGAATTTAAAGATTATACCTTTGTTTGGGCTTTTAAACATCCAATAATAGAAGGGGAAAAATATCCTGATTTTGATGATCCAAGAACTATTTTAATTAAATATAAGTCTAAAAGATATTATAAGTATTGTTCAATGGCTAAATATTGGTTAACTAATTCTCTTATTGATGAAAGTATTAAGAAAAAACCAAATCAAGTTTATATTCAAACATGGCATGGAACACCTTTAAAAAAATTAAGATGTGATATTAAAGTAGATGGAGCAGTATTAAATACAAGACAAGAAATAGTAGAAAGAAACAATCGGGATGTAGTTAGATTTGATTACTTTTTATCACCATCACCATTTGCGACTAAATGTTTTGTTTCGGCTTTCAATTTAAAACAATTGAAACGTTCTAATATAATTGTTGAACAAGGATACCCCAGAAATGATTATTTAAAAAATTACAAACCAGAAGAGGTTAAAAAAATCAAAAGAGATTTGGGGATAAATAAAAATAAAAAAATTATATTATATGCCCCAACTTTTAGAGATAATGAACATCAATCAGGTTTAGGATATACTTATTCATTACATCTTGATTTTGACAAATTAAAAGAAACTTTAAGTAAAGATTATGTCATTTTATTTAGAACTCATTATTTTGTATCTAATTCATTTGATTTTACTAAATATGAAGGTTTTATTTATAATGTTAGTGACTATGATGATATAAATGATTTATACATAATTAGTGATTTATTGATAACTGATTATTCTAGTGTCTTTTTTGACTTTGCTAATTTAAAAAGGCCAATGCTTTTTTACATGTATGATTTAGATTTATATCAAAATGAATTGCGAGATTTTTATATTGATTTAAAAGAACTCCCTGGTCCAATTGTCAAAGATGAAGACAGTTTGATTAAGGAAATAAAAAATATCGATACCTACTTTAAAAAATATCAAAAAACCTATGACAAATTTAGTGAAAAATACAATTTACTAGATGATGGAAATTGTAGTGAAAGAGTAGTTAAAGAGATATGGGAAAGACAAGAAAAAATCGAACAAGAAAAATAAAAATTGGTTGGACACTTTTAACACTACTTTTGGTTTTATCATTTTTAGTAGGAAAGAGATATTTTAGAAAGGTTTATTATTTTGTAGATGCTTTTAAAAAATATGATGAGTGCTATTTAAATACATATGAAAGAAAATTGATAAAAAAAGTTAAATTGACGGATAATGCGAAACAAAGACTAAATATAGTTAGTTCTTATGGGGATAATGCTGCCTATCATCCCAAAGTTTTATATTTTGAAAATGGTTGGCATGGATATACTTATTGGATGGCTTATACACCATATCCTAAAAGTAATGATATATATGAAAATCCGCATATTATGGTCAGCAATGATATGATAAATTGGAAAGTACCAGAAGGATTAAAAAATCCTTTGGATGAACCGGAAGATATAGATAAATACCATCGTTATAATTCGGATACCCATATTGTCTATAATGATGACTTGGATCAATTGGAATTATATTGGCGTTATGTTGATTACAGTAATGGCCGAACAGTTACTCTTTTTAAAAAAGTTTCTAAAGATGGAATTCATTGGGGAAATAAAAAAGCAATTTTATATTCTGATGATATGAAAAAATTTGATTTTTTTAGTCCCGCTATTATTTATGAAGACGGTATTTATAAAATGTGGTTTGTCAATGCCAATAGGAAAGTAAATTATTTAGAATTCAAAGATAATAAAGTAGTAGAAAATTCTTTAACAGAATTGGATATAAAATATTCAAATGATTTAAAATCTTGGCATTTAGATGTTATTAAAACAGATAAAGGTTATGAAATGTTAATACTTGCTTATCCACATTGGGATTTTTATCATTACTTAAATCTTTACTATACAGTTAGTAAAGATGGTAAAAATTTCTCTAAAGCCACTATGGTTATGCATCCACCGGCTAAAAAAACTAAATGGGATGGTCAAGGTTTATATCGAAGTACCTTCATTTATAAAGATGGTATGTATTATGTTTGGTATAGTGGACGAAATAGAAAATATCGGGGAATAGGTATTGCTTTTGGAAAAGATATTCATAATTTAAAGGCTACTAATATCAAATTTTTAAAAGATAAAAATGCTGCTTTGAAATTCCAAATTATTGTCAAAAGAGAAATGGGTAAAAATTGATAACAATATTTAAGTTATCTTTTTTATTTGGAAATTTTTTAAAAATTTTGTATAATGGTGGTGGGGAGGTTATGATGAAAAGAATTTTAACTTATGGAACATTTGATTTATTACACTATGGACATATTAGATTATTGAAAAGAGCTAAAGCTTTAGGCGATTATTTAATAGTTGCTTTATCAACTGATGAATTTAATGAACTTAAAGGAAAGGCTTCATATCATAATTATGAAACCAGAAAGGAAATGCTTGAAGCTATTCGTTATGTTGATTTGGTAATTCCGGAAAAAAATTGGGAACAAAAAAAAGATGATGTTGAAGAATATAGAGTCGATGCCGTAGTAATGGGTGGTGATTGGGAAGGTAGTGACCGTTTTGAATATTTAAAACAATATTGTGAACTTGTTTACCTTTCTAGAACTGAAGGAATATCAACTACCCAAATTAAACAAGAATTAAGTTTACAAGAACCAATCAATGGGGTAGATCAAATACCAGCTCCAACTGAATCAGTAAAAAAACTAATAAAAAAATAAGTAGGCAAAAAATATTGTCTACTTTTTTATATGATTTTTATTCATCGAAAACACTTTCATCAAATAAATACTTAATTTCAATATCTAAAGCATTCGCAAATTTTCCCAGTGTTTTTAAAGTAGGTGTTTTATCTAAGGTTAAACATTCTAAATCTCTAACATATCCATGAGTAAGATCGGCTTTATCGGCTAATTCTTGAAGACTATAATTTCTAATTAGGCGATACTTCCTAATGTTTTTTCTGACTAGAATAGATAATGATTTTTTGGTATATAACATAGAAATTATCCTCCTCCTTTAAACTATTATTTCACATATTTATTGAAAAAAATGTCTTCTAATGAAAGTTTAGATTTTTTTTTGATAAAAATCTTAAATTGTCATAAAAAACAGGTGGTTTAGTTGTAGAAAAAAATTGTTTATGTTAAAATTAAAGAGGTGATAACATGTTAGAAAATTTGTCAGAAAGATTACAAAATGCCGTTGATAAAATGCGGGGTTATGGAACAATAACGGAAGATAATGTTAAAGAAATAATGCGGGAAATACGTTTAGCTTTACTAGAAGCGGATGTTAATTATAAAGTAGTAAAAGAATTTACTAATAGTGTTAAAGAAAAAGCTTTAGGGGAAGAAGTAAAAAAATCTTTAAAACCAGGAGAAGTATTTGTCAAAATAGTCAAAGATGAATTAGTCGATTTGTTAGGTGGTGAAGAAGTTCCTTTAAATACTAAAGGTAATCCAGCTATTTTAATGTTGGTTGGGTTACAAGGAAGTGGAAAAACCACGACGATTGCTAAACTAGCCAATCATTTAAGAAAAAAAGAACATAAAAAACCTTTGTTGGTTGCCTGCGATATTTATAGACCGGCGGCTATCGATCAATTGTGTCAACTAGGTAAAGAATTAAATATACCAGTATATCAAGAAGGTAAACAAAATCCAGTTAGTATTGTTAAAAATGCTTTAGAGTATGCCAAAGCAAATAATCTTGATTATGTTTTAATTGATACCGCCGGTAGATTACATATTGATGAAGAACTTATGGATGAGTTAAAAAATATATCGGAAGCAGTCAAACCAGATGAAACTCTTTTGGTAATAGATAGTATGATGGGACAAGATGCTATTAACGTTATGCAAGGATTTAACGATTCTTTAAATTTAACAGGGGCTATATTAACTAAATTAGATGGTGATACCAAAGGTGGGGTGGCTTTATCCCTTCGTCATTTAACTTCCATTCCTATTAAATTTATTGGAGTAAGTGAAAAACTTGACGGACTGGAACCATTTTATCCCGAAAGAATGGCAACTCGTATTTTAGGTATGGGCGATTTGCTTAGTATGGTGGAAAAAGCGGAAGCAGTATTAGATGAAGAAGAAGTTTTAAAAGCCGGTAAAAAATTAAAACAAGGTAAATTTGATTTAGATGATTTTTTAAAGCAACTTAATCAAATTAAAAAATTAGGACCACTAGAAAATTTGATAAAAATGATTCCGGGAGCCAAAAAAATGGGACTTAATAACGTTAATATCGATCCTAAAGATTTAGCCCATGTTGAAGCTATTATTCAGTCGATGACTTTGGAAGAAAGAAAAAATCCAGCGATATTAAAAGCCAGTCGAAAAATTAGAATAGCTAAAGGTTCAGGCAGAAGTGTGGAAGAAGTTAACCGTTTATTAAAACAATTTGAAGAAATGCAAAAAATGATGAAGATGATGAAAAATGGAAAATTTAAATTACCTTGGTAAAAAAATAAAAGAAGGTGGAAAAATGAAAGTAAGTGTAGGAATATCTTCTAGACATTTACATGTAACTAAAGAACATTTAGAAATATTATTTGGTAAAGATTTTGAGTTAGAAGTAGAAAGACCTATCAACCAAATTGGTCAATTTGCTTCTAAAAGTTTTGTTACCTTAAAAAGTGAAAAAGGTATTATTGAACATGTTAGAATATTAGGACCTACTAGACCTTATACCCAAATTGAAATATCTAAAACCGATGCTTATAAATTAAAAATTGATCCGCCAGTTCGGATGTCTGGTGATGTAAAAGGAAGTCAACCAATAACTTTAATTGGACCCAAAGGAACCTTAGAGTTAAAAGAGGGATGTATTATTGCTGATAGACATATTCATATGTTACCTAAACAGGCTTTAATGTACGGTTTTACTGATGATGAAGAAGTAATGGTTAAAGTACCAGGTGAAAAGGCTTGTATTATGGATTGTGTCAAAATAAGAGTAGCCGATAATTCCTATTTTGAGATGCATATTGATAATGATGATGCTAATGCCAATTTAATAAAAAATGGTGATTTACTTACTATTATAAAAAAAGATTTTACTAGCAAATAAAAATTTATTAAATGTCGTTTATATAAATATTTTTTA
>CANQHO010000035.1 GCA_947623815.1 uncultured Bacilli bacterium
ACCAACTGCTATTATAGCATCTAAATTATATATTTTAGTTTTATAATTTTTTCCATCTGAAGCAGTTATCGAGGAATTCTCGACAACTGAATTTTCATCTAGTTCATTGTCTTTAAAAATATTTTTTAAATGTAAAGATATATTATCTATAGAACAATCAAAAACTTTAGCCATTCCTTTTTGAGTAAGCCATAAAGTTTCATCTTTATAAATTGCATCAACAACTATATTACCATCTTTATTTTTATATATTAATAAATTATTTTGTTCTTCTAATTTTTCCATATTCTCATCTCCAATCAATTTTTTATCATAATATTTACAAATTCATCCTTCTATATCATATTTTTTAACAAAGTCAGTATAAATCCATTCTGGAGCATAGTTAAAAATATAAACAAGTTCTTTAATTAATTCTTTTTTTGACATTTTTTGTAAATGCTTTATAGCATTTTGGTATTGTCTTTTTTCATATTCTTCATATTCTTGTTGTAATTTTTTTTGTTCTTCTTCAAAAATTTTAGCACTATTTGGAACAGCACTAAAATAAGTTGCAACAATATGTTTACAAATAATTCGTTTTCCATTAGCTAGAGGACAATTGCATGTTGATTTTCTAGGATGTTCTAAATTAAGATAAACATTATAATCTTTATTTCCTAAAACAATACTTGTATATTCGTTATTATTTATTTTTTTTATATTTTTAATTTTTTGACTTTTATAATACTCTAATCCTCGCCAACATGACGAACCACTAGCAACTGAAATTATACTCATTTTAAATCATTACTCCTTCATTTTTATAATTCTAACTTTTTATTTTCTTCTATTTTTACTTATAAGGTATTTAAAAGTATTTGACATTTAATCACTACCTTTTTCATTTGATAATTTAATTTTTTCGGCATTATTAAGAATATCCAATTGATATTTACATATATCACTTAATATTTCAAATCTTTCTTCTTTTGATTTTCCTTCTTTAATTAGCTCAGCATTATGCGATTCTAAATTTGATAAAACAGTTAATTCATTAATGGATGCATAATCTCTTACATTTGAATTTTTTGCTAACTTTGGATTTAATTCTCTCCATTTTTTAGCAGTAGTATGAAATAATATTACATTAAGAATATCTGCTTCTTCAGCATATTTTAACCATTCTTTATTTTTATAAAAATCATTATCAGGTAAAATGTAATTTTTAATTGCATCTGTATGAATTAAATAATTATTCTTTGTAAGTATTCTTTTTACATCCCATTCTCTATTTTGATTTTCTAACTCTTTTAATCTTTCAAATTCTTTTATTAAATATAATTTAAATACTGGACTTATGGCTGAAGCAAATTCAAATGCAATATCCTTATGTGCATATGTTCCACCATATTTACCCATTTTAGAATATATTCCAATAGCATTTGTTCTTTCACACCACTCTGTAACACTAGGTGTAAATGTCAATAAACCAACCTGTTTTCTAAAGTGTTCAGATTCGAACACTTTAAAATTAGGATTATAAATTTGTTCCCAAGTAGTTAAAAAATCTAATGTGCTTCTATTGCGCAACCAGTTTCTTATAACATCTGCAGCTCTTGAATTACTACTTTTGGCTTTTGCTATATCTGAAATACAAATATAATCTTTTTCATTTATATTGGTTACATTAACTTTTATATTTTGGACTTCTAGTATTTTATTAGACATATATACACCTCCTGATTTAAATTAAAAATATTTCAAATAAAACTCTTTTTTCAAAAAGATAAAAAGTTATTTTTAAGATTTTCCTATTTTATAAGAACTTATAAGTGGATTTACATTTATCTTGATATCCCAGTTTATATTTATTTTATTTTCATTCATATTTAGCACTTCCTCTTTTACTTTCTTTAAGATATTTATTATAAAATTCATCCATTGATGATATATATTTTTGATCTTGAGTTACTCGATATTTCTCATATTCGCTCTCAGCTTTATCTACTGCTTCTTTATGAGTTATTTTGCCAGAATGAGTCAAAATATTTTTTTCTCTAAATTTTAATAATTTATCCGTTGCATTTATCCAATCATTCATAGTCATAACTTTATGTTCATATGCCATATCTTCTGCATAATCTAAAAAGGCTATTGTTAAACGATTTAACTTATTTAACTCTTCTTCAGTTAAATAGTTTTTAGCAATAGAAACATCATATTTATATATTAATCCATCCGGACTGTTTTTCCAATTAGTAAGTCCCATGTTTTCTTTATTAGCATTAGCTCTTGTATAGATTAGTTCAGCAGCAGTGTGTTCACTTATCGCATAATGTAATTTGTTTTGCACTATTTTAAAAAATGTATATGCTTCTTCTGATTTTGGATTATAATCAACTGATGTAGCAATAAATAAATCTGTTATTTTTTGATAAGTCATTCTTTCACTTACTCTAATAGTTTTAATTCTTTCTAATAATTCATCAAAGTATTGTGTACTAAATTTATTTCCATTTATAAATCTTTCATCATTTAATGCAAAACCTTTTATCATATATTCTTTCAGTATTTTAGTTGCCCATATTCTAAATTCTGTTGCTTTTTTTGAATTTACTCGATAACCTACCGCAATTATAGCATCTAAATTATATATTTTAGTTTTATATTTCTTTCCATCTGAAGCAGTTACCGAGGAATCCTCGATAACTGAATTTTCATCTAATTCTTTATCTTTAAAAATATTTTTTAAATGTAAAGAAATATTATCTGTAGAACAATCAAAAACTTTAGCCATTCCTTTTTGGGTAAGCCATAAAGTTTCGTCTTTATATATTGCATCAACAACTATATTACCATCTTTATTTTTATATATTAATAAATTATTTGGTTCTTCTATTTTTTTCATTGCCTCATCTCCAATCCGTAAATTTTCTTTATTTATATATGCTTACAAATGATTTCACTTCAATATCTTCTTTTTTATTTCATTTTCAATTATCCATTTAATGTCTTCTATTGATTTATCAATATTAAATATCCCATTTCCTACTGGATAATAAACAGGATAAACTTTATATATATTTTTCTTAATTTTTATTTTATGGCATATTTTTCTATTTTCTGATACTGAAATTTTTTTATTTAAAACAATTGAACTAACTTGATTTCCAAAGGTAATAATAACTTTTGGTCTTATTATATCAATTTCTTTAAATAACAAAGCCAGATATTTTTTTAATACATCATCTGTTAAAGGTCTAGCATCTATTTGGGTACATTTACCTAAGTTAGTAATAAATATTTTATTATTAGTTATTTCTTTATAAACATAATCACAAAATTCATAATCCCAATCTTTTGGTTTTCTTTCTTGAATTTTATTGAATACATCTTCATTTAATAATTGAACTTGATAAAATAATTTCCATATATTTTTAGTTCCCAACCAAGGAGATTTTCTACCCTTCCATGATTTATCACTGGCAATGTTTTTACCAGTTGGGTTCATGAAAACAAAACAAATGTCAGGATTTTCTTCACATCCGCCATTATATATAGAATCTAATTCCTTGGCCCCATATTTAATTTGCATTTTATCATATTCTTTTTTTAAATCTTCTATTTTCAAAAAATTCAACCTCAATTCTACTAGAATTTTCTAACATATATTGACATACCAATTTTATTTAATTTTTTTATCAAAATAAAATTTGATTATCAATGCACCAGTTTTGGATTGTTATTCATTATCAATACTTTTTTCAGTTTCTTCTATCAACAAATCAAAATCTGATTTATATAATTTATCTTGTTTAATTCTATATTTTTCAAATTCTGTCAATGCTTTATCACAAGCAATTTCATGTGATATTTTTCCAGCTTCTTTTAAAATATCTCTATCATCAGCAAGTAAAAATTTATCTATCCTTGTTGCCCAATCTTCCATAGTCATTGGTATATGTCTACGTGCTCTTGTTTCTGCTATTTCTAGAAACGCACTAACTATTCCTTCTAAATCCTGAATTTCATCTTTAGATAAATAATTTTTAGCAATTATAACATCTGATTCCATTATTTTACCTTTAGGAAAATTTTTCCATGATGTTAACCCCATATGTTCTTTACTCGCATCTACTCTATCATATATTATTTCAGCAGCAGTTTGATGAGAAACTGCATAATGCATTTTATTTTGTACTTTTTTAAAAAACTTAATTGTCATTGGAGATTTACTATCATAATCAATGCTTGTAGCATATAAATCCGTTATTTTTTGATAAAATCTTCGTTCAGATAATCTTATTTCTCTTATTTCTTCAAGTAATTTTTCAAAATAATCCTTATCAATGAATGATCCATTTTTCATTCTTTCTTTATCTAATACATATCCCTGAATTGTAAAAGTCTTTAAAATATTAGTTGCCCATCTTCTAAACTGGGTTGCTCTAATTGAATTTACTCGGTATCCTACAGAAATGATAGCATCTAAATTATAAAATTCTGTTTGATATTTTTTACCATCTTCAGCAGTATGTTCCATTTTGGAACATACTGTAATTCTATCCAATTCATTTTCCTTAAAAATATTATTTAAATGTTTTGTAATAGCTGGTCTTTGGACAGAAAAAAGTTCTGCAATTGCCTTTTGAGTCATCCAAAGAGTTTCATTTTCATATCTTACTTGAATTCCTTTATCTTTTTCTTGGACTTTAAAAGTGATAAATTCTTCAGCACTACTTCTTATCATCAAATCTTTTGCCATTTCTTCATCTCCTCGTATGTAGTCTACTTTTCAACAATATATTTTTTATTGTACCAACAACTTCGTTATGTACTTTCCCATTGCTTGTTATTGTACTGTCCTATAATATTAAAAATTACTCTAATCAAATTTTTTATGAATAAAATAAGTTTTTTTCTTATATATTATATCACATCACTTTACTTTAAAAATTCTTTTGACAAATTTATATTATTTTAAAATATTTAAAACTAATATAGCACCAACTCCATTTGGCAATAAATCTAAAATTGCCGTAGGAGTAAGTGCCATATTTTCATCCACTATTTAAAATAATTTATATCTATTTAATTTCTTCAAATTTTTCTTCTTGCTTTTCCAAGCGTTTCTTTTCTTTTTCAAGTTCTTTTAAACTTTTTTCTGGAGTCGGCATTTTTTCTGGCATCATTCCCCCAATATCCGCAATAGCCTTTCGTACCTTTTTTCCAACTTCATAATGGACATCTTTAGCGTTATTTTCACCTTGGACATTATCCCTAATTAGTCTTTGTTTAGTCTGATTTATTCTAAACAAATTAGCAACCAATTCGTCTTCATTCATATTATCTAATATATCTTCTCTATAACGCAACTTCTTTCTTTTAAAAATATCATCTGCCGTTTCACCATTATATAATCCTCTATATCCCGCATTATGAAACTCAGCCATATTTTTAACCCCGGCCTTAGTAGCAACTTTTTGTAATGTATAATTACCTTGCTTAGTTAGTTTTCTTTGGTAAAATCTTTTTTCATCATCAGATAAAGAGTCATATTCTTGTTCGATTATTTCTTGTCTTCTTGTTTGAATAGCAAAATAAGTTTGTCCTAAAGCAACAACTTCTTTATTTGGATCAGCATTTTGAACTATAAGATAACATATATATCTAGACAATTTGTAATCTTTAATAATTTCTTCTTTACCTTTTCCAGTTTTTATTGGCTTGTTGACTTCAACAACCCAATCTTCACTATCTGAAACACTATTATTCGCAGATGTTATAGCCCTATCTATTACCTTTTTAAAATTTCTCCACTCTTTATACTCTAATGCTTTTTGTAATTCCCGGGCATACCAATATTCATTGCCACTGTTATCTAAATGTTTTATACTTTCAAAAGTACTATTTGTATAATTATTTTCTTGTTTAGTTAAAATAAAAATCACCTTCCTTTATAAATAAATTTTAACTAATACTTCCCTTTTTTAATTTTTATTATCCAATTAAATTCATCGGATAAGTATATCAACACTTAGCACATTCACTATAGCATACATATGTTTACATTGTCAATAACTTTTTAAAAAAAATTTAGAATAAAAAAAACAGGAATTCATTCCCGCTTTAATATTTTACTTAATTACTGAAACTGAAGCATTTTGTAACTCAATTTTTAAAAGGATTACTCCTAAAATAAAAGATAAAACATCCGCTATAATTGCACTGATTAACATTGTAACTACACTGTGTGATATAGTTGCTATTATTACAATTGCTGGAACGAAGAAAATTACATCCCGCGCTAAAGCTAAAAAAGTTGATTTAAAACTTGATCCCATCGATTGTAACAAAATAGATATCGACTTTACTAAACAAGTTAAAATAATTCCTCCTAAAAATATATTTAAGCAATATTTGGCATATTCTAAATATTCAACTGAATTTCCTTTTCCAAAAATATTGATAATAAAAGTTGGAAAAAATTCAAACAATATAAACGCAATACAACCAACCACCACATCAATCAGCAAAATATATTTGATGGTTTCTTTTACTCTTTTAATATTGCCGGCTCCCATATTATATCCAATTATGGGCATACCCCCTAAAGATACCCCGACAATTATAGATATAACTATACCAAATACTTTCATACATATACCGATAACCGCTAGTGGAGTTACAACACCATATGGTTTACCAGTAGATGCCAAAGTAACATACCCATATTTATTCACCATGTTATTAGCAACCGCTATTATAATTACTATGGCAAGTTGCGTAATCAAAGATGCCAGTCCTAAGGATATTGCTTTTTTACATACTTCTTTATCTAGTTTAATTGCTTCCCTATCAATTTTAAATAACTTCGGTTTTCTTAAATACCAAACACTTATCATAAAAGTTAATATTTGCCCAATTATAGTAGCAATTGCTGCCCCTTTAACACTCATTTTTAAAACAAATATAAATATGGGATCCAATATAATGTTGGCAATAGCCCCAATCAAAGTGGCCATCATCGCATATTTAGGACTGCCATCACTTCTAATAGTAGCATTTAAACCTTGACCAATTATATAAAAAGGTAAACCATAACAAATTATTCTTAAATAATCTTTGGAATATTGATAACACTCTACTTCATTAGGATTGCCTCCAAACAAACTAAGTATTTGTTTACTAAAAACTAAGCCAATAAATGTTAAAACTATTGATGTAAAAATTAGAAGAACTAAACCATTCCCAATCGACTTATTTATTTTTTCCTTATCTTTAGCTCCTAAAGACAAATTAAACAAAGCTGCTACCCCATCACCAATAAGTAAAGCAAAAGCAAGAGAAATCACTGTAAAAGGATAAACAATATTAGTTGCCGCATTACCAAAGGCTGCGGCTTCACTCCAACCGATAAATATCTGATCAACAATATTATATAAGGCCGCCACAATCATACTAATAACACAAGGAATGGCAAACTTTCTAATTAACTTAGGAATTTTTTCTTTTTCCATACTCATTTCTTTCATAAATATACCTCCAATTTATTTTAAGGCAAAAAAATACGTAAGTCCCTATACAATTGGACTTACGCATAAAGCTACACATTGATTATAAATTGACTTAGTATATTTTTCCCAACAGATTAAATTATAACATAACTTAAATTTTTTTGTAAGTTTTTTTCCTACAAATTTTTCATTTTTTTTATATTATATTATAATAAAAGAAAGAAATATATGTTACAATAATTATATAATAGGAGTACATAAAAATGAAAACAAAAAACAACATATTTTATTTAGATTTAATTAGAGCAATTGCCATATTTTTAGTTATCTCCGTTCATTTTTTTTGGAATACTAATTTTTATAAAATAAATTTAAGTGGAACACCCATATATATAAGTCATATAATAAGAGTTATATCCATGAGTTGTGTACCATTGTTTTTACTTTTAACGGGTTATCTAAATAATAAAAAAGAAATATCTAAAAAATATTATTTCAATCTAAAGAAAATACTAATTCCTTACATTTTAATTAGTATAATTAGTATTTTATATAAATATTATTACTTGCACATTAAAACTACTTTTTTAATTGCTATAGAATCAATTTTAGATTTTTCCGCTATTGACTATGCTTGGTATGTAGAAATGTATATAGGATTATATTTATTGATTCCCTTTTTAAATATCATTTGGAAAAATCTTAAAGATAAAGATAAAAAAATACTTATTTTTACTCTTTTGATTTTAACTAGTTTACCAACTTTAACTAACAATTTTGACATAGTATTTAATCAAGGTTTAAAAGAAATATTTTTGGCCCAAAACAACAAAACGCAAATTCTTCCTACTTTTTGGCTAGAATTATATCCGCTAACTTACTATTTTATTGGTTGTTATTTATGTGATAAAAAAAAGACTATCAAAATAGAAAAAAAGAAATTGATATTTATATATATTATTTGTATATTAGTATTTGCTAGTATAAATTACCTTTGTTGTTATAGAAGTACTTGGCAAAATAATTCCTTTACTTGTGATTGGGCGGGATATCAAAATATTATTTCTTCCATTTTATTATTTTTAATACTATCTAGTTTTTCTTATAAAAAAATTCCTAAATTTATTACTAAAACAATAAATAACATTTCTAAAGTTTCTTTTTCTATGTATTTATTATCTTTTATATTCGATTCCATAATCTATAAAATACTAAATGAAAATATCTCCCTTTATCAAAATAAAATTCTTTTTTACCCAATTGTCGTATTATCTGTATTTACATTATCTTTTATAGCTGCTTACCTAATAAATTTTATCATAAATAAATGTGAAACAATAATTAAAAAATATATGTCATAAGCATATATTTTTTTAATTAACTAAACTTTTCTTCTTTTTTTCATTTTCTTTTTCTTCATTATAAGCATCATTTATTTGTTGTTTCATCGTTTCTAATTGTCCTTTCATACTGCTTAATCCCGTTTGTATTTCTAAAACAATCTTATCATCTTTGGCCATTCTAAATTTTTTCTCTATTTCATCTTGTAATTTATCTAGTTGATCTAAAGAATTTTCTAAAACATTTTTAATTGTCACATAACAATTTATTTTACTGACAATTTGACTTTCTATTTTATTATATTCCATATAAACAAGTTCTTTTTTTTCATCACAAACAATTTTCCTAGCCATTCTAATACGGTTATTTATTAAAACACAAGATGTTAAAGTACCAATTTGACGGTTTTTAAATAAAACTACAGGAAACATACTAAAGGATAACTTAACCATATTTTTTACATAGGAAGATACTCCATTTAAAAAGGCCCGATTTCGCAATTTAGGATTAGCTCGATTGACAAAATTTCTAATTTTAGAAAGTTCCTCATTACAATGTTTTAAATCTTCATTTAAACTGCTACTAATTAACCCCTTTTCTTTTTCAGTAACAATATATTTTTCTTTTTCTTTAACTTCTTTTTGATGATTTAAAAGTATTTTCGATACTGGCAATTCTTCAAATGGAACTTCGTTTACCGGCTTTTTATCTTCCAAAAAACTTTGACACATATTTTGTAATTCATCTAGTGCTTTGGAACCATTCATTAGTTTATTCATATCAACTTCCACAAACCGGGGGTGATGCTTCATATCTTTTATTTGGAATTGGTATTTTCTATATTGTTTTTTCAATTGAGCTATTTGATCTTTAATTGCATATAAATCAATAGTCGCATCTTTTTTTTGTTTGGCTTCTAATAATCGTTTATGTAAATCATCTACTTGAGAATTCATTTCTTTAAGTATTTTTAATAAATCTATTTTTGGTTTTTTTTCATCTTGTTTAGATACTTCCAGCTTATCTTTAGTAGCACTTTTCATTTCAACTTCTACATTACTTTTTTTAGTAGTGTTTTTTTCTTTAGGTAATTCAACAGCAATATGATAATGATTACATTTTTGTAAAATCCTTTTTTTCATATTATCAGTTATTACTTCAATACTATTTAAAGATTGAATTATTTTTCTAATAGCATCTTTATTTTGATCATAGTATTTTTTTTCTTCTTCGGTTACGGCTTTCAAATGAATATATTTTTTTTGAATTTCTTTAAATTCTTTAAAGTATTTTTCAAATTCTCTTTGATAAATTCTAAAAATGTCAATACTACTTTCCTTTTGTAATTCTTCATCTATTTTTTTCAATTCTTTTTTAATTACTTTTATATTTTTATTATCACTATTTAATATTGATTCTAGTTTGGGGTCTTGCAAGCGAATAGTTGGATCATACATTTTTTTAAAATCATCTACTTTATTTTTAATTGATTTAACTGCTTTTTGAAAAGAAACTGTCATACTAATCACCTTTCTTAATTATACAATATTTTATTTATATTGAAAAGGAAAAATTGGTGGTTTTTTAAATATGTTTGTTTAATTTTATTATTATATAATTACTTTTATAACATTACAAGTATTTAATAAATTTTTCCAAAAAAAAGATGAATTAAATCATCTAGTCTAGCATTATTTGGGTTATTTTAGCGGGTATTACTTGCCATAAAGGTTTGCGGTAAATAAATTTTTCATTGTCATCTAAAATAGCCTTTTTCATAACTTTAACTATCGAATCAAACCGTTTCAGTTCTAAATATTTGGATACAAAATTATCAGTTTTTTGTAAATAATCAAATTCTTTTTTAAAGTATGATTTTTCAGTATATTTTTGATCAAACATAAATTGATTAAATCCAGTATGATATAAACCTGGTTCAATCATTTTAACCCGGACATTACTTTTTAACAATTTTAATTCTTGTCTTAATACTTGAACTAGTTTAATTAAACTAGCTTTACTAGAACAATACGCTCCCATAAATGGTATAGGTATAAGTCCGGCTAAAGAGGTAGTAACAATTATTTTACCTTGATTTCTTTTTATCATTTGTTTAGATACTTCTTGAATGATTTCAAAGTTCGCAATAACATTAGTATCCATTATTTCTTGGATATTTTCAATCGATAAATCCAATAAAGAACCACCTAACGGCATCGCCGCATTACAAAATAAAATATCTGGTTTTAGCGCATATATTTTATTTTTATCACTTGTATTTATATCTACTTTTAAACATTCTACTTTAGGATTATCTTTATATTTTTCGGCCATTTTTTGATATTGTAATTGCGTATGAACAGTTAAATATATTTTAAAATCTTCATTTAATAAACTTTTAACTAAACTGTAGCCTAAGCCACTATAAGCGCCTGTAATTACTATTTTTTTCAAACTATCACCATTTATATTATTAACTAAAATTTAAAAAAGATACGAAGGGAGTAAGGCTTCATATCTTTATATCAGTAAAGAGGAGTTTTACTGAAATTTTTAGGAGTATTTTTTATATTTGTACATATATCCACATTTGTGGCTTTTGGATATTATTTAGTACAGAGGAGTTTATTTATGTTAAGATATTTTTTATATGAGTTAAATAGGTGTGAATCATTTATCACTCTCCTTCCTATTAACCATGATACAGATTATAAGTGAAAATAATTTGTTTGTTTTGTGAAAAGAAAGTGAAATGATTTTTTATTGTTCTTGAATAAAGAATCTATCATACCAAACTAAAAAGCAATAAACAGTCCAGATTTTTTTATAATAATCTTTAACTCCTTTTTTATGTTCATCTAACATTTTATTTAGTTTTTTAGTATTAAATAATTTTTGGCATATTGGCATTGAAAAACTTTGTTTAATTTTATTGTAAACGTCATCTTCTTTCATCCATTCTCTAAGCGGTACTGGAAAACCTAATTTTTTCTTTTTATATGATTCATTAGGAATAACTTTATGAGCGGCTTCTCGCAAGGCTACCTTGGTATTATCTTTAGTTATTTTAGCGTAATATGGTAAGGTTCTAGCCAACTTAAATACTTCGATATCACTAAATGGTACTCTTCCTTCTAGGGAATGAGCCATCGTCATTTTGTCGGCTTTTTGAAAAATATCTTTTTGGAGCCAAAAGTTAATATCGATGGCCTGCATTTTATTGATGTCACTTTCTTTTTGTTGTTTGACAAAAATATCTTTAGTTATATCTTGATTGGTTCTAAAATATGAAGTATTTTTTAAAATTTTCTTAACTTGTTTTTCTGTAAAAACAGTATTGACACCAATATAGCTTTCTTCTAAAGTTAAACCTCTCCTTACTAAAAAGTTTATTCCTTTTATTTCAGGCAATTTACTACATATTTTAGCAATTCCATGTCTTATTTTAAATGGTATTTTATTATAAAAAGATAAGTCGACATCTTTTCTATAGGTATTGTATCCACCAAAGAACTCATCAGCCCCTTCACCAGACAATACTACTTTTACATCTGAACTTGCTATTTGGGCTACAAAATACAACGCTACAGCCGCTGGATCAGCTAATGGATCATCCATGTGATACATTATTTTAGGTATTACTTCAAAATATTCATCTTTGGTAATTTTCTTACTTTTATTTTGAATATGAAGTTTATCTGTTAAATCTTTAGCGTAATCTATTTCATTATATTTTGGGATATCGTAGCCAACGGTATAAGTTTTATCTGGTCGCGCTAAAGAAACAAGATAAGAAGAATCTATTCCACTACTTAAAAAGGACCCTACTTCCACATCACTTATTTTATGATGTTCAACTGAATTTTTCATAACTTTATCTATACTGTCAACTATTTCATCATAAGGATTGTTTTTCGAATCAAAAGTTAATTCAAAGTAACTATTTACGGCCAATTCTCCATTTTGATAAATAAAATAATGACCCGGTTCTAACAAATATACATTTTTAAAAAAAGTTTGGTTCCCTGGAACATAATTAAAACGTAAATATTCACTTAAAACATTTTCATTCAATTCTTTTTCAAAGTTGGGATGTTCTAAAAAAGATTTTATTTCTGATGAAAAAAGTAAATCATCATTTTTTTTATAGTAATAAAGAGGTTTTATACCAAAATGATCTCTGGCCCCAAATAATTTATTTTCTTTTTTATCATATATTACAAAGGCAAACATTCCCCGTAATTTTTCGGGCAATTTTTCATGCCATTGTTCATATCCATGAACTAAAACTTCTGTATCAGAAGTAGTTTTAAATTGATGATTTTGTTCTTCTAACTGCTTTTTTAGTTCTTTAAAATTATATATTTCTCCATTAAAAACTACGGCGATAGTTTTATCTTCATTAAACATTGGTTGATTACCTGTATTTAAGTCTATAATTGATAGTCTCCGATGCCCCAAAGCAACATTATTATCGAAATACATTCCTTCATCATCAGGTCCTCTATGTTCTATTCTCTTTAACATCTTTTGTAGTATTTGTTCATTGTTTTTTGTTTTTCCTACAAATCCAGTAATTCCACACATGTTATCACTCCTTGCCATTAGTATTATAGCATAACAAAAATTTATCCACAACTAAGTTTGGGTTTAAAATCGAGTAGAGAGAAATAATTAAATTATTTCGCCCCTCTCACACCACCGTACGTACGGTTCTCGTATACGGCGG
>CANQHO010000036.1 GCA_947623815.1 uncultured Bacilli bacterium
AAGGCTACTTTCCATTCTTCCTTATTCATGCTGGCTATTCAATTATATCATGCTTTTAGTTTCCGAACAAGTCTATTTAAAAAAAATTTTAAAAAATATACAATTAATCGCAAATATCCAATTATGTTTTTAGATATGATTTCATCGAAAAGAGGTAAAAATTATAAAGTTGTAAAACCTACTTCTTATCTTTATTCTGGTGGAAGTATTATGACGAATATGCTAATAATAGCTATGTATATGGGATTTGAAGAAATATATTTAATTGGGGTTGATTTTACTTCTGCTTTTGCAAAAGATGGTCATTTTTTAAAAGATTACACAAGTGATAGATTTCAAAGAAAAAATATGAAAAGGGCAGCTCAAAAGTTAAAAAAATCAATTATAACAGAAGAAGAAGCAACTAATTACATTAATAATATTATTTTGAATGCTTATGAAAAAATAGAGAAATATGCAGTTAAGCATAACATTAAAATTTATAATTCGACACGTGGAGGAGCTTTAGAAGTATTTGAAAGAAAATCTTTGGAGGATGTGTTAGTTAAAAGAAATGTTAAATAAGTGTTGAATAGGAGAAAAAAAATTGATAAAATAAAGTCATCAGATGTAAATGGAGGAGGAAGTAAAATGAAAGTAGTTGGAATTATTCCTGCTAGATATCATTCAACCAGATTACCAGGAAAGCCATTAAAAGATATTTGTGGTAAACCAATGGTATATTGGGTATATGAAAGAGTTCAATCAGTATCTGAATTAGATGAGATTTATGTAGCAACTGATGATAAAAGAATAGAAGATGTTTGTAATCAGTATAACATTAAAGTGATTATGACAAAAAATACACATTTAACAGGAGCACATCGTTTACAAGAAGTATCTGAAAAAATAAATGCTGATTTTTATGTTCAATTAAACGGAGATGAGCCATTAATAAATTGTGATGCAATTCGTGCTGTAATACCAAAAGAAGTACCACAGGATATAGAATTTGGAACAAATATTATTACAAAGATAAAAGAGCCATCACAAGTACTTGATTCGTCAAATATTAAAATGGTTTTTGATAATAATAATAATGCACTTTATATGTCTAGAACACCAATTCCATATCCATTTAAATCACTTGATTTTGTTTATTATAAACATGTTGGTATTATAGGGTATAATAAAAAAATGTTAGATTTTTATAAAAATTCAGAACCAGGAAAACTAGAAAAAATTGAAGGAATTGATACATTACGTTTTTTAGATTATGGAAAAATGTTAAAGGTAATTCCAGTTGATAATTGTGATAGTTTGTCAGTAGATACAGAAAAAGATCTAGAGAGAGTAAGAAAAATGATGGAGGAAGTAAAATGAGTATATCAAAAATAAAATTATTAGATTGTACTTTACGTGATGGTGGATATGTTAATGATTGGAATTGGGGATTTGAGAAAGCAAGATCTATTATTCGTTTTCTTGTTCAAACAAATATAGATATTGTAGAAGTAGGTTTTTTAAGAGATGTAGAGGAATATAATCCAGATATTTCTGTTTGTAATTATATTGAAGATTTAAATAAGTTATTACCAGAGAATCGTGGAAATTCTATGTTTTCTGCTATGGCGATGCGTAGTAATTATGATATTAATAAATTATCTCCATATTCTGGTGAAGGAATAGAAATGATTCGTATTACAGCTCATGATTATGACATAGAAGAGGGATTGGAATTTGCTCAAACAGTAAAAGATAAAGGATATAAAGTAAGTATTAATCCAATTAATATTATGGGATATTCTGATAAAGAAATATTATGGATTATTGATAAAGTAAATGAAATAGAACCTTATCAATTTTCTATTGTTGATACATTTGGAAGTATGAAACGAAGAGATTTAGATAGGATTGTTAGTTTGGTAGATAATAATTTGAAAAAGAATATTCGTTTGGCTTTACACTTGCACGAAAATATGTCTTTAAGTTGTTCTTTAGCACAACAATTTGTTGATAAACATTTGAATCGTTCTATTACTGTCGATGGTAGTTTAATGGGAATGGGTAGAATTCCTGGAAATCTTCCAATTGAATTAATTGCTGATTATATTAATGATTACTATGGGGGTAATTACGATATTGATTATTTAATGGATGCTATCCAAGATTATATTGCCCCTATAAAAGGAGAATCTGAATGGGGATATACTCCAGCCTATTTCCTTTCTGCGCGATTTAATTTACATAGAAATTATGCAGAATATTATTTAGGAAAAGGTGATTTAACAAATCGAGATATTAACCATATTTTATCAAGATTTGATCGTTCAAAAGTAACTTGTTTTGATGCAGAATATGCTGATAAAATGTATTTTCAATATAAAGATAATAAGATAGATGATACTGTAGATAGAGAAAATTTGAAAAAAATATTTCAAAATAATGAAATTTTAATTTTAGCACCTGGATCTAGTATTCGAGAAAAGAAAGAAATTATTCAAAAATATATTGCGGAAAAGAAACCGATTGTAATATCTGTTAATTTTATTCCAAAAGAGTATAAAGTTGATTATGGATTTTTTAGTAATAATAAACGAATAGAAATTTTAGAAAAAATTAAATCAAAGTTAATTGTTACTTCTAATATAGCCTATGATAAAGCCGATTATAAGTTAAATTACAATAGTTTAACAGGTGCGTTTAAAATTGGATGTAATAGTTTATTAATGTTATTAAAATTGTGCTCTGATTTGGGAGTAAAAAAAGTTACATTAGCAGGTGCTGATGGATATTCTCAAGGACAGCATAATTACTATGATTCACATATTCGAAGTTATTCAGAACATGATAATGAATTTAATCTTCTTGTTCGTGATGCTCTTAGCAAGTTAAATTTAGAGATTCAATTTTTAACACCATCTCTTTATGAAAGGATAGGAGACTAAATGAAATTTAGTAAATTAAAATATCTTGTTTTAGATATTGATGGTACCTTAACGGATGGTGGAATTTATTATGATGAATATGGAAATGAATTGAAAAAGTTTTGTACAAAAGATGCAGCTGGAATTTTTGCAGCACATAAATTAGGTATCAAAATTGTAGTTATAACAGGACGTGAATGTATGGCAACAAAAAAAAGAATGGAAGAATTAAAAGTTGATTATATTTTTCAAAATAAACGAGATAAAACTAGTTTTTTAATGAATTTTATGCAAGAAAAAGGAATCAAAAAGGAAGAGCTTGGTTATATTGGCGATGATATCAATGATTATATGTCTATGCAATTGGCAGGTTTTATAGGTTGTCCAAAAGATGCTTGCAAAGAAATAAAATCGATTGCACATTGTATTAGTAATTTTGATGGAGGTCATGGTGCCGTTCGTGATATTATTGAACAATTATTAGAAGAAGAGGGTTTATGGAAGAAGCTTTCTTTTCCTAATGAAAGTGGCATATAATGCCACTTGTATTTTTATAATCTAAAAATAAAGGGAGTAAGGAACATGAAAAATAAGTTAAAAAAAATTGTAAATAAATTGATAGCAAAAGATAGTATTTTTAGTAATTTATTATATAGGTTGCTAGTTATATATCGAAAGATAAAATATATAAAATATAAGCGAAAATATATTGTAGAAAATGAAGTACTTTTTGATGCTAGTAAAGGTTTTGAAGGTAAAATAAAACAGCTTTATGAAGAAATTTTATATGATTCTGAATTTGAAGGGATGCAATTATTTATTGCAGTTCAAGATTCGAGTGAAATAAGTGGAATTATTAAAGATAAAACAACACGTATTGTTAAAAGAAAATCTAAAAAGTATAATATAATTTCTGCAAGAGCAAAGTTTTGGATAAAAAATACAGTAGATTTACATATTACTCCAAAGAAAGAACAAACACTTGTTTATGTGAATCCTGACGAAAATGTTAACAATGATCCAAAAAAAGATAAATTAGTAGAAAAATATAATCAAAAATATGTTAGTTATTATATAGATAATCATGTCTCTAAACCGAAAGAAAATGAAGTAAAAGTATTTTGGGATGAATGGCTAAGGGAACATCATATACAAAAAGACAAAACAATAATACAATATAAAATATTTTTTAATGAATTAAACGAATATTATTATGATGATTTTTTTAAAAAAGAAAATTTAGATTTATTATATAATAAATATCATAAAAAGTATCAAATTTTAATTAATTGTAATTTTGATGTTTCTACTGATTTTGAATCTTATCAACATTTTTTTGTTAATGTATCAAAAGAGCCTGATTATCTTATTGACTATTGTTCTGATATTTTGGTAGCAAATAAACAAAAATTGATAGATACAAATAATTTACATGATGAAAGAACATTATTGTATTCAAATTATAAATTATTATATTCCGAAATGTTACAAAAAAATATATTTTTATATTCGAAAACAGATATAAAAGAACTTATTACATTTTTAGATAATTATAAAGAAAAGAAAGATGAAAAAAGTTATTGCTATTTTATTCCTATAGAATTAAAGAATGCATTACATGATTTTTTAAATTTAAAAGAAAATGCCAAAAAAACAGTGACAGTAAATTTATTAAAAAGAAAAATTTTAATACCATTAAAAGATTTTAAAATAAAAGCAATGGGGTTTGGAAGGGTGCATTTTTTTGTCTTATCCAAAGATTATAAATTGTTGAAAAAGTATCATAATGCTTATAAAGGAAAACGTTGCTTTTTAATTGGAAATGGTCCTAGTTTGAAAGCAGAAGATTTAACTTTTATAAAAGATGAAATATCATTTGGTTGTAACTTAATATATAAAATTTATGATCAAACAGAATGGCGTCCTGATTTTTTTTGTGTAAGTGATAGATTATATGTAAAGGATAATGGTGCGGAAATATTATCACAGTTAACAGGACCTTTGTTTACCTTGAGTGGTTTTAAAAAATCTATGGAGTATCATAGAAGAAGAATTCCTACTGAATATCCTTTAATATATTTGGATATGATTTCGGCAAAAGAAAATGGAAAATATAAAAATGTTTCACCAATGGCATATCTTTTTCCAGGAAGAAGTGTAATGACAGTGATGTTATCTCTTGCTATTTATATGGGATTTGATGAAATATATTTAATTGGAGTAGATTGTACTTCTGCATTTTCGAATAATGGTCATTTTATAAAGAACTACAAGACATCACAAGTTAGACGCCAAGATATGAAAAGAATCGCAAAAAAATTAGGAATGCATACTATATCAGAGGATGAAATTGTTAAATATTATCATGATGGAATAATGGATGCTTATCAAAAAATAAAAGATTATGCAGAAAAGAAAAATATAAAAATCTATAATTCAACACGTGGAGGAGCACTTGAGATTTATGAACGTAAAAAGTTAGAAGATGTGTTATCAGAAAAAAGTAATAAAAATAATAAGAAATAAGAGAGGTAATTATGAGAAAACATAATGGGATTATTAGTGTATGGAAATTTATTTTTGTTTTTGCTATTGTCCTTCGGCATAGTAGTAAGTTTGCAACGAAAGGAGTAGTACCGCTTTTTAAAGGTGGATCTATTTTTGTAGAATTTTTCTTTCTTGTATCTGGTTTTTTAATGGCAAAATCTTTTTTTGAAAAAAAGCCAATTTCTTCCAATATTATTACTAGTACATGGAAATTTTTGTGGAGAAAAATAACTCAATTATTTCCCTATGTATTTTTTTCTTTTCTTTTAACTTCTAGTATTTTGATTATAGTTACTTCTACGACAACATATCAATGGGCAACAAAAATTTGGGAATTGTTGTTTTTAAAAATGACGGGATTTCGTATGGCAGGTTCTAATGTAGTTGCTTGGTATATTTCTGCAATGTTGATTGCTATGATGGTATCTTATCCTCTTCTTTGGAAGTACAAGAAGGTATATTCTCAATTGATTGCACCTATTTTGGTTATTTTATTATCTGGCTATATGTCTCATGAATATCCCAATTTAGCAAATTTATCGGAATGGACAGTATTTGGTTATTTGGGAACACTAAGGGCTTTTTTAGAAATTAATATGGGAATAATTTCTTATGAGATCTGTAAGAAATTAAAGAATGTTAATTTTACAAAATTAGGTAGATTATTATTAACGATAATAGAAATAGGATTATTTTCTTTTATGTTATTTGCTGCTAATTATTCTAAATTTCATGTATTATCTATAGATTATATTTATCTTTTTCTATTTTTTATAGCAATCACCATAGCATTTAGTGAATTGACTTTGACATATAAGTTTTGTTGTAATAAATGTTTCTATTACTTAGAAAAAATAAGTTTACCACTTTACTTAAATCAATTTTTCTTTATTTATATTATTAGATATATAGATTATTTTAAAAGTTATAGTTATTATGAGAAAACTTTTATTTACGTAATAGCAAACTTGTTGTTTGCTATTATAACAATATATATTGTTAACTTTTTATTAAAATGTTATCAAAAGGTGATAAAAATAGTAAAATCAAAATTAATTGTTTCTTAAAGAAAAAATGAAAGAAGGGAAGAGTATTATTTCCTTCTTTCATTTTTTCGTTATAATATTTTATGTTTTAGTTCAAAATCGTTGTACATTCTTTCATTTTTTGATATAATCTAGGTGAAAAATCTATATCTATAAATATGAAATAAATACAATTTAATAAATAATAAAAACTTTAAGAAATTGAATTTGTATTTTGAGGGTGATGGTAGTAATGAAAAAATTATATACATTTATTATGCGTTTTTTTATTTATTTAGGGAAACTATTTTTGCAATTTCTTTACTTTTTTTTAAAAAAGTTGCCAATGAAAAGAAAAGTTATAATGCTTAGTAGGCAAATGAATCAACCAAGTCTTGATTTTAAATTAATTCAAGATGAAATTTTAAGAAGGGATGATACTATACAAATAGTAATGCTTTGTAAAGTACTAAAAAAATCTTTTAAGGAAAGATTAAAATATTGTTGTTATATTTTAAAATGTATGTATCATTTGGCAACTGCTCGTGTTTGTTTAACGGATGGTTATTCCATTCCTATTAGTCTTTTAAAACATAAAAAGAAACTTGAAATTATTCAATTATGGCATGCTTCTGGTGCAATCAAAAAATTTGGTTATCAAAGTATTGGAAAAAAAGAGGGAAGAGGAAAAAAAATTTCTAAACTTATGAATATGCATAAAAATTATTCTCATGTTTTAGCTCCTAGTAATTCAACTGCAAAGTTTTATATAGAAGCCTTTGGTATAGAGAAAAAAAATATTGTTATTAATCGTTTACCAAGAATAGATTACTTAATAAAACCAATGAACAAAGAATTATTAAAAGAGTTTTATAAAGATTATCCAATGTATAAAAATAGTAATAAAAAAACAATTCTATATGTTCCGACTTATCGAAAAGATTTTGATAGTAGTCAAATTGTAAATAATATGATAAATTATGTTGATTTTAAGAAATATAATTTTATGTTAAGACTTCATCCACTTGATAAAAATAAAGGATTCGAAGAGTATTGTATTAGTCGAAAGTATAACACATTTGATTTATTAAAAATAGCAGATTATATTATAACAGATTATTCTGCTGTAGCTTTTGAAGCAAGTATTCTTTTAAAACCGTTATATTTTTATGTATATGATATTAATAAATATCAAAAGACAAGAGGTCTTAATATTGATATAACAAAAGATATGAAATATTGTACTAGTAAGGATATTCGAATTATTATGAATCAAATCAAAAATAATAATTATAATTATAAAAAATTAAAACGTTGGACAGAGCAATATATGGGAAAATATAAATATGGTGATGATACGCAGAAACTTGTTAATTTTATATTTCAATATTTAGATGGGAAGGTTATAAATGAAAAAGATAAAAATAGAACTGACGGATATAGCAAAAAGAAACATATGGCTAAGAAAACTTCTTAGAAAACTTGCTTATATATATCGTTATTTTCGCTATAAATTAAGAAGTATTGGACAAAAAGTTGATGAAAATTTAATTGTTTTTTGTACTTTTAATGGAAAAAGTTATTCTGATAGTCCTAAAGCAATTTACGAATACTTGTTAACAGAAGAATATAGCACTTATAAGTTTATATGGTTTTTTGAAAATATTGAAAAATATAAAAGTTTAGAAAAAAATAGGAATACAAAAATAGTAAAAAAAGGAAGTAGAGCTCAAGAAAAATATATGGCAAAAGCAAAGTACTGGATATTTAATTATAGAGCTCTTGATCATCAATTTCCTAAAAAAAATCAAATTTTTATTCAGTGTTGGCATGGAACTCCACTCAAAAGGTTAGGATGTGATTTGGAGTATAGTGATAATGCTATGAATAGTTTAAAAGAGATACGAAAAAAATATGCATTAGATGCGAAAAAGATAACTTATTTTTTATCTCCAAACTCATTTTCAACAGAAAAATTTATATCTGCTTGGAATTTAAAAAAATTTAAGAAAGAAAATTCTATTGTGGAAGAAGGATATCCAAGAGATGATATATTATCAACTTATAAAGAGGAAGATGTTAAAAAGATAAAAGAAAAGTTTAATATTAAGAATACAAAGAAAAAAATTATTTTATATGCTCCAACTTGGAGAGATAATAGTCATCAATCAGAAATAGGCTATACATATCAGGTTGCAGTTGATTTTGATAAATTAAGAGAAAGTTTAGAAAAAGATTATATAATTTTATTTCGAGCTCATTATTTAGTAAAAAGTTCTTTTGATTTTAAAAAGTATGATGGATTTGTTTATGATGTATCAGATTATGATGATATTAATGAATTATATATTATTTCAGATATGTTAATTACTGATTATTCTAGTGTATTTTTTGATTATGCTATTTTAAAAAAGCCAATTATTCTTTATATGTATGATTTAGAAGAATATCGGGATAAATTAAGAGGTTTTTATCTTTCTCTTTCTTCTTTGCCATTTCCTATTGCCAAAAATGAACAAGAATTACTAAGAGAAATAAAAAAGACCGAACATTTTAGTTACATAAAAAAATATCAGCAATTCAATAAAATATATAATCAATTAAATGATGGAAACGCAACACAACGTGTAGTAGGAAGGTGTATTAATAATGAAAAAAGTAAAGAAAAAAATTAGGAAAATAAGGAAAAAATTAAAGGAAATCAAGAAGCAAAATTATTATATAAAGCAATATTATAATGCTAAAATTGATGATTATAAAATTTTAGTAGAATCTAAAAATGGTGCAGATATTGCTAGCAATATGTTCTATATTTTAAAAGAACTAAGTAAAAAAGAATATCAAGAATATAAAGTATATTTATCAATGAATAAAGATAAAATGAGTGATGCTAAAAAATTGCTTCAACATTATCAAATTAATAATGTTAATATTGTTGAAAGAATGTCCATGGAATATCTTAGTCTATTAGCAACTGCTAAATACTTATTTAATGATACCTCTTTTTTTAGCGGTTTTATAAAAAAAGAAGAGCAAATATATACAAATACATGGCATGGAACTCCTTTAAAATATATGAGTAATGATGTTCCAACACGAAGATATGCAATGGGAAATGTTAAAAGAAATTTTTTAATGTGTGATTATCTTGTTTATCCAAATGATGAGATGGAAGAAAAAATGGTTTCTGCTTATTCTATTCGTGAATTGTATAAAGGAAAAGTATTAAGTGCCGGATATCCTAGAAATGCTATTTTTTTCGACGAAAAAAGAAGACAACAATTAAAGAAAGAATTAAAATTAGATAAAAAAGAAGTTATTGTGTATATGCCAACTTGGCGTGGTGAGATGCACAACAAAAAGATAAATGATCAATTGAAAAATATTATGGATAGTATGATGGTGATTGATGATTTATTAACAGATAATCAAGTGTTTTATGTTAAACTTCATGTTTTAGTACAGCAAGAGTTAAATTTTTCAGGTTTTAAACATATTAAAACTTTTCCGGTTGAATATGAAACTTATGATTTTTTAAATATTGCAGATTGTCTTGTAACAGATTATTCAAGTGTTTTTTTTGACTTTGCAAATACTGGTAGAAAAATTATTTTATATACTTATGATAAAGAAGATTATTTATCTTATCGAGGTGTTTATTATGATTTGGATTCACTTCCTTTTCCTAAGGTTATGACAGCAAAAGAAGTTGTAGAAGAAATTAATAGAAAAAAATCTTATGATGATAAAAACTTTAAAAAGAAATTTTGTACTTATGATAACAAAAATGCTACACAGTCACTTGTAGAATTCGTTATTAAGAATAAGAAATCTTCTAACGTTAAAGTAAAAAAGTTAAAAAAGAATAATAAGGACAACGTATTAATTTATTCTGGTTCGTTAGCTTTTAATGGTTTTTCTTCTGCTTTAATATCGCTTCTTAATATTATCGATTTACAACGAGAAAATATATTTATTAGTTTTCGAGAGAAAAGTATTGCTCATGATCCTTTGAGATTAGAAAGACTTCCTGAAAAGGTTAATATTTTTCCTATTATTAATGGTTTTTGGTATATGAAAAAGGAATTAATAGCTTATATTTTATACTATAAATTTAATATTAATATTTCTTGGGTAAGAAAGATTTTGGATAAATTTTATGAGAGAGAAATAAAACGTTTTTTTGGAAATGCAAAAATTGATAGGGTTATTCAATTTACTGGATATGAAAAAAGAATTGTAGGATTATTTCAAAGATTTAAAGTTCCAAAAGCTATTTTTGTTCACAGTAATATGTTAAAAGAAATAAAAAGTAAAAAGAACCATCATTTATTAACTTTAAGATCAGCTTATCAAAATTATGATAAAGTAGTGAGTGTAACAGAAGACACTGTATCTTCTATCATTGAAATATCCGGTAAAAAAGATAATATTTGTATTATTAATAATGCACATGATTATAAATCAATCATGGATAAAAAAGAACAAGAAATTCGTTATGATGAAAAAACAAAATCAAACGTAAAAGAGAATGTACTAAGAGAACTTCTTGAGAAAAAAGATACTATTAAATTTATTAATATTGGTCGTTTTTCTCCTGAAAAAGGACATAAACGATTAATTGATGCATTTAATAAATTTTATCAAAAATATCAAAATTCTTATCTTTATATTATAGGAGGGTATGGAAAAGATTATGATACAATAAAAGAGTATATTAAAACGTTATCTTGTAAATATAATGTTATATTAATCAATAATATTAGTAATCCTTTTCCAATTCTAAAACGATGTGATTTGTTCATTTTATCTTCATTTTATGAAGCTTTGGGTCTTGTATTGTTAGAAGCAGAAACTTGTGGTGTAAAAGTAATTTCAACAGATATTGATGGACCTAAAATTTTTATGCAAGAGCATGGTGGCTATTTAGTAGAAAATAGTGAAGAGGGAATTCTTCAGGGTATGTATGATTTTATGGATGGTAAAATTAAAAGATTAAAATTTGATCCAGAAAAGTATAATCAACAAATAAAACAACAATATGAACATCTTTTTGATGATAGGGAGGAAAGAAAATGAAAGTAGGAATTATTACATTTTCCAGCGCTCATAATTATGGAGCTTTGTTACAAGCGTATGCTTTATCAAAATATCTTGAGAGTATTGGATTAGAAGTTGAAATTATTAATTATAGACCAAAATCTATTGATAATGTTTATAAATTATACAAAATAAAAAAAACAAATTCTTTAGTAAAAAAGTTATTTTTAAAAACTAGAATTATACTTTCCACAAATATAAAACATCGTTGGAAAATTGAGAAATATCAAAATTTTGAAAATTTTATTAATCATAAATTAAATACTACAGTTGTATTTAATAATTTAAAAAGTTTAAAAATAGGAGCTTATGAATATGATATTTTAATTGCAGGATCTGATCAAATTTGGAATACAGATTTAACGAATGGTTTTGATTATGCATATTTTCTAGAATTTGGTAAGAAAGATGCGATTCGAATTGCATATGCTCCTAGTTTAGGACGAAATGAAATTGATCAGCAATATGAAGAATTGTATAAAAGATATTTAAAAAATTTTGATTATATTTCTGTTCGTGAGCAATCTATGATAGAAATTTTTCAAAAATTAACATCAAAACCATTAACTACTGTTTTGGATCCTACTTTATTAATCGATAAAAAGTATTATGATGAATTAAAAGAAGAATCGGAATATCATAATGAAAAATATATTTATATGCATTCTATAGGTATTGATGAAAAACTAAATGAAATTGTAGATAAAATATCGGAAGAGAAAAATTTAAAAGTTATTCATAATTTAGCAAAACCAATGTTTAAAAATGAACTTGCATCTTGTTATCATGAAAGTGTAGAAAAGTTAATTGATGTAGTTGAAAATGCTGAAATGATTATAACAAATTCGTTTCATATAACAATTTTATCAATTATTTATCAAAAACAATTTATTACTGTTCCTCATAAAACAAGACCTGAAAGAATGATTTCTCTTTTAAATATGTTAAACCTTAGTAATAATTTAGTAGAAGATGTTCGAATCATGAAAGATTTAGAAGAACTTAAAATTAATTATCAAGGTGTACAAGAAAAAATTGAAGAAAATCGAAAAATTTCAATCTCTTTTTTAAAAAAAGCATTATCTGGGAAATCAACGGATACCTCTAAGTATTTTGAAACAAAAGATAAATTTGATTGTTATGGCTGTACTTTATGTCGAGATATTTGTCCAGTTCATGCTATTACTATGAGAGAAGATCAAGAAGGATTTGTTTATCCTCATGTAGATGAAGAAAAATGTATTCATTGTAATTTATGTAGAAAAAAATGTATTTATCATAACAATGAACAGTTAGAATATGCAAAAGGTTATCCTAAAGTATATGCTCTTACAAATAAAAATAAAGAGATTACAAAAAAAAGTACATCAGGAGGTGTTTTTACAGAACTTTATCGATGGGCTTTAAAAAATAAAGGTTATGTTGTTGGTGTTCGATATAATGAAAAAATGGAACCTATTTATGATATAACCAATAAAGAGGAAATATGTGAAATGTTTCGTGGCTCTAAATAGTCGCACATAGCTAAACTGAGGCTGAGCGAAACAATCCGTATTGCCTTTCCATGAATATCAACTCCAATGACAATATCGCATAAAGCATGACAACAACATCAGCGGTGTGACGCTAATCAGAAATTCAAAA
>CANQHO010000037.1 GCA_947623815.1 uncultured Bacilli bacterium
GTTTAATCTAACTATTTGTGCATTAGTACATGCTCCTTTTACTCGCCACATAGGAAGGAGTAAAAGAAGTAGAAAAAAGCTTATATATTTTTTCATAATCCCTCCTATTTCACATGATATGTATATTTATTATTCCTAACATTTAATATTAGGTCTATTTTATCGGCTCCCTTTAATTCTTTTGGTGCTTCTAAGTATGCAGATGTTGTCGGTGTTATTTTAGTCGGTCTAACTTCATTTAAATCTATTGTTTTGTTTACTCCTTTTACAGTATAGTTGATAGTACCATAATTTGCGAAAAGAGAACCTAATCTACTAGCATTTCTTACATCTAATTCGTTATTGAATTCATAATTACCTTCAACTTTTACTAAAACTTTATCATAATTGGTATTAAGTGGAGCTCTAAGATATTCGTAAGCAGTTTGACAACTACCATTATTTAAACAAAAACGATAATTAACTTTAAAGATATCATTTATATCCACATTTTTTATAACTATCTTACTATCTTTTAAATACATATTATCAAATGCCAATTGTTTATTTTTAACTAAAGTTGTTGATTTCAATTCTTCATCAATATTTTTTAAACTTAATTTAAATTTTACTTGATTGCTTGTTGAGTCACTATATCTTAAATATTTTATTTTTTTTCCTAATAAATTAGTTGGTACTTCATAAACTAAAATGTAATTTACAAATTTGTCATTAGATAGTTCATCAGCTACGTACATAGTTCCTAAATCATAAAATTTAGTTTGATAGTTAGTAGTTGGATAATAAGTCATTTTATCTAAAACAAAAGCAATTCTACCTGTTTGTAATTGAGCTTTTTTTTCAGCTTTATTTTTAACTTTTATTTTCACCACTACAAAACTCGAATTATTTATTTTTTTACCTTTATAATCTTTTGTAGTTACATAGCTATCCAAAACTCCAAATAGAAAATCGTTAGTAGATACTACCGTCCCTTCTTTATTCATTTTATTGTATATACTATAATGCCAATAAAAGTAACTACATAATGAACCTATAACTACTAGGAAAGTAAGTAATATAATTGTTTTATTTTCTCGGTAAACGTATTTTATATTTCGATAATTTCTTTTTATTTTTCTTTTAATAGTATCGGTATCAATACTAACATCTAGTTCAAATTCTTCTCTATCTTTTTCATCAATTTCTAAGTCGATGTCTTTTCCAAATTCAAATTTTTTAATATCAAAACCTAAAGCCCTAATAGCGAACATAAAAATTCCCGTTGATGTAAAAACAAAACTCATTACTAAAAGATCTTGAATTAACTTTAAAGTTCTAATTTCGACTAATCCTAATTCCAAACTTCTGACAATGTTATTAGAAAAAGCCATAACTGTAATAATAAATAGTAGACTTACCACATTTATAATATAAAATAAATAGGCTTTCTTTTTAACTTTCATAACAATAAAAATAATTATTACCGTTATCAAAGTAATTATTAGTATTATGTATAATAAAATAGGATACAATTGTGGTGATACTTCAGTACCAATAATAGTAGCTGTTGATTGTAAGTATTCATTGAAAAAGCTTAAAATTCCAGTTAATTTTAAAGCAACATAACCCATAAATAAAGCTACAATAAAGTGTATTACTCTAAAGTGTCTAATAAAAAAGGCATACGGTTTTCTTAGTACCACGCTATCACTCCCTATTTTAATAATTATATCTCATTTTCTAACAAAAAAAAAGAATTTTTTTTCTTTTTCATATATATGATATATTTTTTAAAACATTTAAAAAAATTGATAAAAACAAATAAATAATAAAATTTCTTCTTTATATTCATAAAATTTTACTAACAAATTCTTGCATTTTACTTATTTTTTTTGAAATTTTTCTTATAATATAAGTGTATTCTATTTTAAAATAAAAGTAAAATTTTTACTAGACTACATACTTTTAATATATTTTTTGAAATAATTAAAAAGAAGGAAGATGTTTGATGAAAAAGAATTATAGTAGAGAGTATTTATCAGCACTTATACGAAACAACATTCGAAAATATCGTAAACTTAATAATTTAACTCAACAAAACTTAGCAGATTTAACAGGTTTATCACATGGTTATATACGAGATTTAGAATGTCCTAATCGTAAGAAGACTCCTAAAGTTGAAACATTAGGAAAGATTGCGAGTGCTTTAAATATTGAAATAATAAATTTATTTCAAGAAGAAGACTAAAAGATTTATATTCTTTTAGTTTGTAAATAATGGTATAAAAAAAGATGATTTTTTCATCTTATTTTTTTTCCCAACGGGCATATATTCCGCAAGGTAAAACAAAACCACTTTCTTTAATTGCTAATCCAATTTCATCAGCTTCAACATAACCATCATTTTTTATATGGTATTTTAAAATATTAGAAACTGCAGTTGCGGATATTCCAGTTGTATAAGAATTTATTTGAAAAAATAAAGGATCATCACTTAAAATATGAGTACAAGCTTTTACTAATTCATTGATAGAATCTTCAAACTTCCACACCTCACCTTTAGATCCTCGACCATATGATGGTGGATCCATAATTATAGCATCATAAAAATGGCCTCTTCTTTGTTCTCTTTTTACAAATTTCAAACAATCATCAACAATAAATCTAATCTTTTTATCTTCTAGTCCACATAATTTCATATTTTCTTTAGCCCAAGTAACCATTCCCTTAGAAGCATCGACATGAACTACTTCTTCCGCTCCAGCTTGGGCACAAGCCATCGTTGCTCCACCCGTATAAGCAAACAAGTTTAAAACTTTTATTGGACGGTTAGATTTTTGAATTTTATCCATCATAAAATCCCAATTATAAGCTTGTTCAGGAAATAAACCCATATGTTTAAAATTAGTTGGAGAAATTTTAAAAGTTAAATCTTTATACTTTATAGTAGTATCAATATTTTTTTTTAATTCCCAATAACCTCCACCTTTATTGGAACGATGGTAAAAAGCATCAATTTTAGGAACACTTCCCTTTAATGGCCAAATAGCTTGTGGATCAGGTCTTCTAACAATAAATCCATTCCAATTTTCTATTTTTTCGCCATTGCCAGCATTTAATACTTCAAATTGTTTCCAATCATTACTAATTTTCATTTCATCACCTTTATATACTATTTTTATATTTAGTACCGACTTTTAGTAAAAACTTTTTTCTTGACATCAAGAAAAAAGTCCTCATGGACTTATTTAGTTTTACCATTTAAAAGTTCTGGTAAATTAAGATTACTTTTTATTTCTTGAAATCTTGAATATACTTCGTTTAATTCATAAGATTTTTGAAAACTATCATAAGGTTCACCATCTTTTTCTAAGCGAAAACTTAAGATATTACTACTTGAAATAATATCTGAATCCTCCCTTACAAAAGGTAATAATTCACTACTTAAAGTTGACTTTGATGTCGCTGCCATTTCAAAATCAGGCAAAACATGTAAGTTCTTTATTTGCTTATCAATTCTTATTGCATCAAAAGTTGTTAAATAATCATTATCAGCCAAAAAGTCTAAAGTTTTACTATCATAACATTTTAAATTTATATTACCTTTTTTATAATCATATTTTTCTATAGTTATACTATCTTCATTTAAATTAAAAATTTTAACAAAGTCTTCATTAAAAGCAAACCTTTTATAACTTTCTCCTTTTTCTCCAGTTGGTTCAATAACTAAAGTTTGTTTTGATGTGCCATCTTCTTTATAATCCACCATTTTTATTTCATACTCTTGTCCATTAGTACCATCTGTTAACATTTGACTTTTATTAGGAATTAAAGTTTCCATATTATAATGATATATTTGTTTTAAAATTTCTTTATCAATTTTGATACTTTCAAAAAAATTAGCATATTGATTCCATATATTTTCAAAATAGTCAAATCTCATTATATCCCTCCTATAATTTAATTACATTTTACCATATCTAAAATTTTAAGTAAATAACTATTTAAAAGTTTGTTTTTTATTTTGAAAAACAAAAAACTGTTGAGAATAACTCAACAGCAATAATGAAAATACTATCTTTTAGAAAACTGAGGAGCACGACGTGCAGCTTTTAAACCTGGTTTTTTACGTTCTTTACTACGAGCATCTCTAGTTAAGAAACCAGCTCTTTTTAGAATTTTACGGAAACTAGTTTCACTATCAGGATCAGTAGTACTATCATATTCTAATAATGCTCTAGCAATTCCTAGACGAATGGCACCAGTTTGTCCAGTAAAACCTCCACCTTTAACATTAACTGTAATATCAAAAGTTTCATCAGTATTAGTTGCTACTAAAGGTTGTTTTAAATCCATTACATTTGTTGCATAAGGGAAGAAATCATTAACATCAACACCATTTACCGTAATACTACCTTTTCCAGGCACCATTCTAACTTGCGCTACTGATGATTTTCTTCTTCCTGTTCCACAATATACTTTTTTATCTGCCATTTAAAAACCTCCTAGTCTACCTTCAACTCAACTGGTTGTTGAGCCTTATGAGGATGTTCTGCATCCGCATAAACAAATAGTTTTTTATACATTTGACGTCCTAATCTTCCTTTTGGAAGCATTCCTTTGATAGCTCTTTCCATCATTTCTTCTGGATATTTTTCTTTCATTACTCTAGCAGTTCTTTCTCTTAAACCACCAGTGTATCCACTGTGATTATAATAGATTTTTTTGTCTAGTTTTGCTCCTGTTAAATTGACTTTAGAAGCATTAACTACTATAACAAAGTCACCACAATCTACATGAGGAGTATAAGTTGGTTTATGTTTACCTCTTAAAACAGTAGCAACTTTAGAAGCAACACGACCTAAGTTTTTACCTTCGGCATCTACTACATACCAATTGCGTTTTACTTCTTCTTTTTTTTGCATATAAGTATTTTTCATAACTTTTCCCTTCCTTTTAAATTATATGAGTTATTGGTCCCAACAATAACTCCGGGGATTTCAATGTACCAATTAAGATTATATAAAAAAGTATTATAAAAGTCAATATGTTTTTCCCTTTTTAAATAAACAAAAATCCATAAAAATTATCTTTTTTCATATTTTTCTCATTTATTATAATATTTTAAGAAATTTTAGTAGGGGCTAAAATAGAAAAATATGGTATATTTCGTATTACTCCATAAATAACTACTATAAAAAGTAAAAACCATAAAACCTTTTTAGGATAATATTTTATTAAAAAATCTTGTTTTTGATAAAGCCAAAGATATAATTGATAAAATAAATAAGGAAGTAAAATGGGCAGGGAAATAAAAATCAAAGGATTATATCTAAAAGCTTGATAAAAATCTAATGATAAAATAGATAAAAACATTCGAGTAATTCCACAGCCAGGACAATATTTTTTAGTAACAAGTAAAATTGGACAAGGTATAAAAAATTCAAAATGAATGCATAGATAAATAATTATTAAAAAAACAAAAAGGATTATTATCCTTTTTTTATTTGGCCATTTCATTTAAATCCGATTGCATTAAAGCAACGTTAATTATACTCCATCCTAAAAGGGATAAAATTAAGTATAAAATTGAGTTATCACTAGCATTCATTCCTTTAGCAATTCTTGCTTCGTAAATTTGTTTTCCCATTTTATAATTCCAATATATAGAAAATATCCCACAAGTTATAATACTTAATAAAATTGCCATACCGGGAGTTATTTCAGATTTGTTTGCTGCGACATTGGCACTTTCCGTTATATCATACATCCAAACGTAAAAATAAATACCACAAGTTATTATTGATAAAATGATAGCTGTCGCAATGTTTTTTTGTTTTATCATATTTAATTCTCCTTATTCAAATATTTTTTCTTTTCTTTCATCATATACTCTGTTACATAAGTTTCTATTTCGGGTAGAGCGGCTGGTTGTATATTAGAAAATTTTAATAATTCTTTAACCGTATCGATAGAAACTTGTCCCCAAATAATTTTTTTACAAACTGATAAATCATTAAATAAATCAGGTGTAACAGAAGCCATATAATATCCTACTAGTAATCTTTTTTGACCGATAATTATTCTTCTATCAGTTAAACAAATTACACAAGTATCAATGATGTTTAATGAGGCATCATTCCTTTGAGCACAAAAAGTGTAAAGAACATTTTCCCCGGGATTTAAATGTTTGGCAACTACTTTACAATGTTGTTTAATTCGCCACGCTACACTTAGGGGATATTTTTTTTTGAATTCTTTGGCTTGCCTATAAACTATTTCCAAATTGTTATTTGGCATTACACATCACCACCTATATTATAACATGGTAATTATATATTTCAATAATAAATTATGTATTTTTTATACTCTTAATTAAACATTTACAAGAATTAGATACTTCTTTGGAAGTAATAGCTTCTTCATAGTCAAAAAATTTATATTTTTCACATTTATTTGGTTCCATAATTTTAATTGGACCACCAATATATTTTCCTTTAAATATAATAAATATCCAATTTATATTATGTTTATATACATGAAATATTCCAATTTGTTCTATTTCTTGTATGTCAACTTCCAGTCCCATTTCTTCATGCATTTCTCTTAAGATAGCTGTTTTAAAGTTTTTGTCGGTTTCGTCGACACTTCCCCCAACATCTTCATACATATATTTTTCATCCCGTGAACAACTTCCTCTTTGTTGTAATAAAATACTTTGGTTTGTATCTTCAATATGAATAATAACTCCCAATCTTCGATTAGGATAATTAAATTTATCCAAATCTTTATCAGTAATTTCCGTTTTTAATTCCCAAAATTTCATTTATCTAGTTAATTTCTTTTGTTTTGCTAAATATTCTTCCATATGAATTTGATGAAAATCAAAATCATAATTTTTTAAATTATTATACATATTCATAAATGGGATATTATAGTAAGTATATCTACTACCTGAATTTCTAAAGCGAACAGCATAAGTCATAAACATTCCATCGGTTAAATCTTCTTCACTTTTTTGGAAAGTAACACCAAAGTCATCACCATTTTTTTCAATCATTAGTCGACTAGCTTTATCATAATTAAAATCATCTGAATGCCAATCGATAATTCCATTAGTTACTAATGGATAATTTAAACTCATATATGTTTGATCATCACCAAATGGGGTATTGTTATATATATTTTCATATAGTTCTTCAAACAATTGATATAAAAAATAGTTTTCTTTAGATATTGTAAATTTATGAGTATCTTCACAATTTAAAATACTTCCTTTATAAATATATCTCCAATACAAGTCTAAATTTCCTTGAAATGATATTTCAAAAGTTCCTTCTTCTGTAGTTATATAATATTGTTCATATCCTAATCCGTTTTCTTTTTTTGTTAATTCTAGCATAAATCCTCCATCTTGTTAAAATATATTACAATATATATGATACAAATTTTTTAGGTTTGTTGTCAATGATATTAAATAAAAATTTGGTAATATTATTTTAAAAATTAGTTAACTGAATTTTCAAAATTTATATGTTTTTTATACATTATTTATTTTCTATTTCTTTAGTTTCAACTAATAATTTGTCAAAATCAGAAACGTAATTTTTATCTTGAATAAGTTTATATTTTTCATACTCACTTTCGGCTTTTTCTAAAGCTTTTTTATGAGAAATATTTCCTTTTCCTTCTAACACTTCATAATGAAAAACTTTTAACGCATTTTCTACTTCCTTTTTCCAATCATCCATATACATTGGAATATTTCTTTCAGCGTTGTTTTCAGCTATATCTAAAAATAAATTTACTAAATTATTTAAATTTTTAATTTCTTTTTCATCTAAATAATTTTTGGCAATAATAATATCTGATTTTAATATTTTACCATCAGGCGATTTTGCCCAATTGGTAAGTCCCATATTTTTCTTTTTGGAATCTACTCTATTATAAACTATTTCTGCAGCTGTTTGTTTAGTTATAGCGTAATGAAATTTATTTTGAATTATCTTATAAAACTCTATTGCCTCATCACTGTTTTTGTCATAATCTATTGAACATTCGGCAAAAATATCGGTAATTTTTTGATAAAACATTCTTTCACTTGTACGAATTAGTTTAATTCTTTCAAGTAATCTTTGAAAATATTCTTGATCTCTCTTATTGGCTTTCATAAATCTTTCATCATTTAAAGCAAATCCTTGAACCATATAATCTTTAATTATTTTATTTGCCCAAGTTCTAAATTTGATTGCTTTTTTTGAATTTACTCTAAATCCAATAGAAATAATCATATCAAGATTATAATACTTTGTATTATATACTTGTCTACCATCATTACCCATATGTTCCATTTTGGAACATGTGATATTTTCTTCAAGTTCGCAATCATTATATATATTATTAATATGTTTAGTAATTGCTGGTCTTTTAACACTAAAAAGTGTAGCTAACGCTTCAGTATTCAACCAAACATCTTCATTTTCAAGTAACACTTCTACTTTAGTATTTCCTTCTTCATCGTTATAAAATAAAATATTTTTTTCATCGCCAATTATTTTATTTTTCAAATTAACCCCTCCCCTAAAATAATCTAATAATTTATATATATTATACTATTATTTATAACACTAAACAATCAATTAAACAAAATTAAATTCTACAAATTTATACTTTTTTTATTGGCCATTTATATTTACAAATTAAAAAAGGTTAGCAAATTATTTTGTTAACTCTCCTTATCATCAATTTTTTTACTAATATCTTTTAATGTTTCTAAATATGCTTTTTCCACAGGACTAATTTCTTTTACTTGATATTTTCTATATTCACTTTTTGCTTTTTTTATTGCCTCATCAAGACTTATAGCACCAGCAACAACTAATGTCTTTTCTCCTGTAGTAGACAAAATGGAATCAAGTTTTCTTATATAATCTTCCATATACATTTGTTTATGCCTAATGACTTGAATTTCAGCAAAATCAAAGTAACCAGATACTAAATTATTTAAAATTTTTAATTCTTCTTCTGTTAAGTAATTTTTGGCAATAACTACATCACTCATAACTGGAATATCCCCACTAAAGGTTGTAAGTCCCATAAATGGTTTTTCCGAATCAGCTCTATAAAATATTACTTCAGCAGCAGTGTGTCCAATAACTGCTATCAAATGACATATTTATTCTTTATATATTTTTTTCATTATTATTTAAATATTTCATATTGTTTTCTGACAGTATCTTTATCTGTGAAATAGCAATTTTATTTAATCTCTCAAGTCTTTCAGCTTGAGTTAATCCATAATTAATAAATACTGAATTTAAATTTTCTAAATTTGCTAAACATATAAGTTCATCAATAGAAGCATAATCCCTCATATTACCATTTAAATTAGGATTCTTTTCTCTCCATTCTTTTGCTGTCATTCCAAATAATGCCATATTTAACACATCAGCTTCTTCAGCATAAACAAAATTTATTTGTTCTTTATTTAATTTTTGAGGCATTAAATTGTTTTTAATTGCTTCAGTATGAATTCTATAATTAATTTTAGATAATTCCCTTTTAGCACTCCATCCTAATTGTTTTTGTTCTTCTTGTTTTAGTCTCTCAAACTCTTTAATTAACAACAATTTAAATTTTGGACTAATCCACATACCAAATTCAAAAGCAATATCTTTATGAGCATATGTTCCACCATATCTTCCAACTTTTGATATTATACCAATGGCATTTGTTTTATTGACCCACTCTTTAACACTAATCTTATAACTATTTAAACCTGCTTGACTTTTAATTATGGCGAATTCGCCATAATTAAAATTAGGATTATGAAGTTCTTCCCAAATTCCTAAAAATTCAATAGTATTTCTATTCCTAAGCCAATCAGACACAAAAAATTCTCCATCTTTTGACTTAAGCATATCTGTAATGGAAATATAATCTTCATCATTTATTTTAGTATAATTAATAATTTGATTATCTACTTTTAATTCTAACATCTTTTTTCACTCCTTTCTTAATTTTGAAAATATATCTATAAAATTTATTCTCCACTTTTCATATGATATTGGTAAACCAATATCATAGTGTGTTACTTATATGTAGTTGTTACATTACAATTTCTTTAGTTTGTGTCAAATGTAAGCAATTAGCCCATGAGTAGCAAAATGAAGTTTATTTTGTACAATTTTAAAAAACTCAATAGATTTTTTATCTTTAGGATTATAATCAACTGCTGTGGCATATAAATCTAAAACTTGGCGATATAGTACTTTTTCAGAAGAGCGGATATCTTTTATTCTGGCAAGTAATTCTTTCCAATAATTGCCACCAGCATTACCTTTAAGTCTTTCATCATCTAAAGTAAAACCTTTAATCATATATTCTTTTAATCTTTCGGTAGCCCATTTTCTAAAATTAGTAGCTATTTTAGATTTAATACGATATCCTAAAGAAATTATCATATCTAAATTATAAAATGGAATTTCTCTTGATACTTCTCTTTTGCCTTCTTTTCGAACTTGTCGGAAATTTTGACAGGTTGAAATTTTATCTAATTCACCCTCTGAATATATATTGTTTATATGTTCAACAATATTGGTTCTTGAAGTTTTAAAAAGTAATGCCATTTGTTGTTGAGATAACCAAATTGTTTCATTTTCCAATTTTACATCAATTTTAGTTTCTCCATCCTCTGACTGATAAATAATTATATTATTAGAATCATCCCTGTTATCTACTTATACACCTCCTCGTATCTTAATTATTATCTTATAATCTTAATAATTTTTACATGTTTAATTTAACATCCAAAATTTATCTAATCATTATTTGCATCCATTTACTAAAATAATTATACTATTTTTTATTATAGATATAAACTTATTTTTTATTTTGTTTTAAAGTTTTGATTTCTTCATTTATTCTTGCTTTATCATATCTTTCATATAATGTTTTAATATCTTTACTTAATAAAACATTTGAAATAATATGATATTTCCAATCTGATACCTTGTTATTTAAATACTCTTCTACTTTCTCACAAGAAAATGGTAAGTATGGTTTTAATAAAGTATTAACATTAGAAATAATATTTACACAATTAAATAGTACGCTATTACACTTATTTATATCAGTTTTAACAAGAATCCATGGCTGTTTTTCATCAAAATATTTGTTAGCAAAACTAATAAAATCAAAAATTTTAATAATTCCTTCTTTTACATCTCCATTATCAATATCAATTCCTACTTCTTTAAATAGTTCTTTTAATTTTTTTTCAATTACTTTGTCAACTGCGGAATCTTTTAGATTTCCATCAAATGACTTATTAACAAATAACAATGTTCTATTTATAAAGTTTCCCCATTTACCCAATAGTTCTCCATTGATTGAATTTATAAAATCATTCCAAGTAAAATTAAAATCTCTTTTAGTAGGATCATTTACTAAAAAATAATATCTTATAACATCGGCAGGATATCTTTTTAATAAATCTCTTACTGATATATAATTCCCTTTACTTTTTGATATTTTTTCCCCTTCGACAGTTATATATTCATCAGAAACTATCTTGTCTGGTAATTTATAATTTTCTTTTGTTCCTAATAATAAAGCTGGAAAAATAACAGTATGAAATGGAATATTATCTTTCGCATGCACTAAATATATTTTATTGTTTTTATCTTTTTTCCAAAAATTTTCCCAATCGAGATTATTTTGTTCACAATATTTTTTACTAGCAGTTACATAACCCCAAACATTTTCAAACCAACCATAAATTTTTTTATCTTCGTATCCTTTTATAGGAACATCAATTCCCCAGTTGAGACTACGTGAAGCACATCTATCAGGTATGCCTTCTTTTAGATATCTTTCAGTAAATAAGACAGCATTTTCTCTCCAATTATTTTTATTTGAATTGACTAAATCTCTTATACTGTCTTGAAATTTTGATAAAGAAAAATATAAGTTTTTATTTTCTTTAATACTTGTCAAGTTACCACAAATAGCACATTTTGTTTCCTTAACATTGTTAATTTCTAAAAGACTACCACATTTTTCACATTCATCACCTTTAATATCTGCACCACATTTTGGACAAATACCAATAATATAACGATCAGCTAAAAACAGATGGCAATGTTCACAATACAATTGTTTTTCTATTTTTTCATAAAGATAACCATAGTCATAATATTTTTTAAATTGCTCTTTCACAAAATTTTTATGATACGGATCATCAGTTCTATTATATAAATCAAAACTGAATCCTAAATCTTTAAAATCTTTTAAAAAATGTTCATGACAAATATCAACTATTTCCTTTGCCGATACATTTTCTTGTAATGCTTTAACATCTATTGGAGTGCCATGACAGTCACTTCCAGATACTAAAATCACATTATTTCCTTTTAATCGATGATATCTTGCAATAACATCTCCAGGTAAACTACTTGCTACATGACCTATATGCAAATCTCCATTAGCAAACGGCCAACTAATTCCTATCAATATATTCATTTCAATCCCTTCCTTTCAAAATTAAAAACCCCTTAGGATAATTTTCCTAAGAGGTGAATATATCACGTTACCACTCTTATTTCATTAGCACATTACTGCACTAATCTCATTAACCTACTTATGTCTTAGCATAGTTATAGGTCTGTGCTATAACAGGCACACCTGTAATGACTTACTTAATTTCAGTCATTCACCCTTGAGGGCCATGTTCGAAAAATCATTACATCCTCATTTTCACCTAACTGAGTTCTCTAAAATGCTTATATTTTTCTACTTCTTCCTCGCACTGGTTTTTGTTAATAGTTTAGATTATACTTTGTTTTTTATATTTTGTCAAATGATTCATCAATTTTAATTTTATCATTTGTAAAAT
>CANQHO010000038.1 GCA_947623815.1 uncultured Bacilli bacterium
TAATAATCAAACTATTATAATATGAAAAAAGTAAGTGTTCCTTACTTATTTTCTAGTGTTCTTGACTGAACTGTAACAGAAATTTGTAAAAGTGTTATAAAGATGCTTGAATAATGTTATTTTTTATGGTATTATAAGTATGTTCTGAGGAACTTACTGTCTCAGTAGCTCAGTTGGATAGAGCACCGCCCTTCTAAGGCGGGTGTCAGGGGTTCGAATCCCTTCTGGGACACCATTTAGAAAATAACCCTTTATTTTAAGGGTTTTAATTTTGGCAATAATAAATAGGTTCTAATTAGGTTCTGAACATAGTTGATAAAAAAACGATTATAATACTCCTAAAAAAACTCCCAAATTGCTTCTAAAAAAATTAAGTGCATTTATTCATGCAATTTAACTATATTTTTATCAGTACTTTAATAATGATTTTTCATAAATAAAACATCAAAAAATAATTTTTGATTGTTGTATTCAAATTTGTTTGTTTTATTTGATTTCGAGTTTTAAGCACGCAATTTATTTTAAGTTAAAACTTCTGTTACCATTTCATTATATAATTTAATAGGTATTTTTATTATTTCTTTCATATAAGTTGGATGTTTAAATTCAATTAAATTATTTCTTCTATTGCTTGGCATCCAACTTTGAGGAGCGCAGAGAATAATGTTATTGCTAGTATTATCAATTTTTAATCCTAATAAGCAATATATTTTATCAAAATGATTAAATAATCCATAATTACCATTATATAAACTTCCTATAGGTTTATTATTTTTTAAATCATATAATACCGTATCGGATTCATTTAATAATTTTAATATATTTGGAAAAGTTGCAATTCTTAACTCTATTCTTTTTTGTTCTTTAATTAAATCTGCTAAAATATTTTCGTACTTTTCGGTGTTAGCTTTTAAGTATTTATATATTTTATCTTTTGTCATTTTTTTATTTGGAAAAAAGTTGTTAATTTTGATTTTATGTAAACCTAATAAATGATAAAAATTTGAATTTTCAAATTTGATAACTATACTTTCTTTATCGCCTCTATTTATTATGAATACGTATTTTTTTAGTTCTTCAAATGTTTTTATAGCTTCTTTTAACATAACCTCACCTCTAACAAAAAAGGACTTACCATTATAGATAAGTCCTTTGGCAGCGCCCAAATTGTGTTTCGGGCTAATTGGCTTCTACTTTGCGTTTAACCTATTGCTAGGTCGCCGAAGCTAGGCTGGGGCTACCTTCTCCCGTCAATAATAGTATATGCTAGATGCATACCTATTATAATTAAATTGTAACATAAAAGTTAATTCATGTAAACAAGTTAATTAGTTTCATAGTGTAAACTATTTTTTGTAGTTTGTCAAGGACTTTTTCTTAATTTTGTATTTTTGAAATTTTTTTGTTTTAAATTCTTTTTTCTTTTAAACACAATTATATAGTAAAAGTAACATTTTGTACAGTAGAATGTAACTTTAAATAAAAAAATATTGGTTATAGCTAAAATCAATTATAATACTCCTAAAATTTAATAAAACAATAAAATATTATAAAATAAAAGTCTATTGAAGGCTTTTTTGTATGTCATGGTTTCTTTAGTTGTTATGAAGTTGTGTTTTGTATATAAATTTTTGGCTTTTATATTTTGGCTGCAAACATTGACATCAATTTGATTGATGTTATTTTCTGCCGTCCAGTTTTTAAATTGTTCAATTAAAGCATTGGCAATTCCTTTGTTACGATGTTCTGTATCGATATATAAAGCATCAAGTAAAGCCACTTTATTATTTGAAATTTCATCGACTTCTTTTTTTAACCATGTAAATATCCCACAATATTATCATCTTCTTCAGCAACTAAAGTGATTCTATTATTATCTTCAATGTAATTTTCATACATATTTGTTACAACAAAATCAGTATTGATACTATCATCATATTTTTTTTCATCTCTTATTAACAAAGTCAAAAACCAGTTTAATTTTTTTACATCATTCATATTGGCTTTTCTTATTGTCATTTGAAATCTCCTTTAATATATCATTTTATATAAATACTTTACCATATTTTTAGTTTTTAGGAAATTATTTTAAAAAGATATGGAAAGTAAAAAAAATATATTGACCAGCGAATATATGTATGGTATAGTAGGTACATATTGTTTTAACTAGAAAAATTTGTAGTAATAATGTTTATTTAAAATGGGGGATGATGTATGTTTAAATTTTTAAAAAAAATATTTTATAATAGTAATCTGGATTTTTTAAATGAAGGAGATATTGTTTGGTGTAAAAGGTATGACACAGAAGATGAACGGGTCAAAATAGATTATGGTCATCAAGAAGGACCTTATATTGTTATTCATAAATTTTTAAAAAAAGTATACGCTTTAGCTTGTGGTAGTAATAAGAGTTTAAAATCACTTCAAATTTTGAAATTAGAATATAATAAGCATAAGGAATATGCTTTAAATAAAGAGGGATATATATTTGTTGGAAAGCTTATTTTACTTAATGATAAACGTTTTATAAAGAAAATTGATCAAATAAATGAAAAAGATTTAAATCGAATTTATAAATCTATATATTTAATTAACAAAAGATATAAAGATATGAAAGTAAAAGGTTTTCCGAAAAGAAAATTAAAATTTTATTATGAAATTGGAGATATTATTGATTATAATAACCAAACTTTTTATATAAATGATAAAAATGAAAAATATTATTTTTTGACTCGAGTATTTGAATCTAAAAAAGGTAATCTAGTAATAAATAATATTACTTATACATTTAATTTTGAAAATAATAAAAAAATACCTATTCAAAGTAAAATTAAATTATTAAATATAACTGATGAAGATATGCAAAATAATATTTATAATTATTTAATAAAAAAAAGAAATAAATCTCAAAATAATGACAAATTTTCTAGAGGTAATTTAATTTCAATAAATGAAGATGAATTTTATTATATTTATGGAGAATATAAAGATAATTTATTAGTCTATAAGATATATTTAGATAGAGATAGAATTGGTAAAATGTATAAAGTAATAATAAAAAAAGGTATATATTATACGCTATTTGAAGAAATGAAAATACCAAAGTCAACTGATTTTAAAAAAATTAGAGGAGCTTCTATTTTAGAAATGGAAGCTATAAAAAATGAAAGGAAAAATATAAAAAAAATAAGTAAGCAAGGTAAAGAAAAAAACAATATAATTTATAAAGAATATCAACCAGGAATTATTATTTTTGATTGTGAAACTTTTGATAGATATATAATTATAAAAAGAAAACTTAATACGATAATATATGTTCCTTTAGAAAATCCAACTGAAAAATTAGAATATACTTTTGAAAATAGATGTGATTTTAATTATGAAATAATGGAAAAAATGGATAAGTTTAAATTTAAAATTTTATTAAATAAATATTATAATTGAGTTATATTAGTAAAGTATGATAAGATAATAAAAAAGCTGCCTAAGCAGCTGCTCACAAGTGAGTTTTTAGGGTAATACATTAAGTAAAACCTTTATTTTAACTCTCTATGTCATCTTAAATGGTATTAAGACAATTAAATAGTATCATAAAATAAACTATTGGTCAAGTAAAGGAAGTGTGTAATATGGAAAAATCTGTAAAAAAATTTAAGTATAGTATTGGAATTGATATTGGTAATGCATCAGTAGGATGGGCAGTAATTAACTATGATAATTTTAAAGTAATTAGGAAAGGAAATAAGGCTTTATGGGGTGTAAGGTTATTTGATGTTGCTACAACGGCAGAAGATAGAAGAAAATATCGTGGTTCTAGAAAAAGATATGACAGAAGAAGAAGAAGAATTAAACTTTTACAAAGGGAATTTAAAAAAGAGTTAGATAAAAAAGATATAAATTTTATCACTAAATTAAATGAATCATTTTATAATGAAAAAGATACTAAGAATAAAACTATTATATTAACTAAAGAAGAAAAACAAAATATAAAAAAATACAATAAACAATACCCAACTATTTATCATTTAAGAAAAAAACTAGTTGATAGTAGTGAAAAAGAAGATATCAGATTAGTTTATTTAGCTATCCACCACATTATAAAATATCGGGGAAATTTTTTGTATGGTACTGGTAAATTTAGTTTAGAAAGTGAAAATATAATTGATGATTTAAAAAATACTTTTTTAGAATTTGAACAATTAGATAGTTTAGAAACTAATATAGAAAATATTGACTATATAAAATTAAATGAAGCTTTTTATGAAAAATATAAAAATGATAAAAAACTAAAAATAGAACAAGCCTTAGGACAATCACTACCTAAAAAAACCCTAAAAGAAATAGTGAAACTTTTAGTTGGTGATAAATTTTCCTTAAATAATATGTTTAATTTAGAAGATGAAGATATAAAAATAAGTTTTAAGGGTTCAGAATATGATGATAAATATAGTGAAATAGAAAAGAAATTACAAGATAAAATAGAAATATTAGAATGTTTGAAAAATATTTATGATGTTATTTTTTTAAAACAATTGTTTAAAGGAAGTAATGCTAAAAATTTATCATCTTTGATGGTTGAACGTTACAATAAACATGGTGATGATTTAAAGAAAATAAAAAGTTTGTATCGTAGTAATAGTCAATTGTTTAAAAAAATGTTTAAGACAACTAAAAGAAAAGATTGTATTTATGATTCATATATTAAAAATAATATGACTTATAGTGAATTTGTTAAAAAAATAGAAAATGATTTAGATTTATTAAGTAAAAACTTTGATAAAAATTCTATCGATTTAGCTAATAATATTTTAAATGATATAAAAAGTGAAGAATTTTTACCGCGTATAACTAGTGTTGATAATGGCAAATATCCATTTCAGTTAAATAGAGAAGAGTTAATCAAAATAATTGAAAACCAAGGTAAATATTATCCATTTTTAACCGAAAAATTAGATGATGGAAAATATAAAATAGTTAAATTGTTAGAGTTTAAAATTCCTTATTATGTTGGACCATTAAATGATAGTACCAAAGATAAAAATATTAAAAATCCCAATAGTTGGTTAGTAAAAAAAGATGATAAAGTAGTTATTACACCATATAATTTTGATAAAATAGTTGATAAAGAAAAAACTGCTCAATTATTTATTGAAAGAATGATTGGTAATTGTACATACTTATTAAATGAAAAAGCTATTCCTACAAATTCTATTTTATATTCAAAATTTAAAGTTTTAAATGAATTAAAACAGATAAGAGTTGGTGAAAAAGGGTATGAAGAAAGACTTACTAAAGAACTTCAACAAAAAATTTATAATGAATTCTTTTTGACTGATACTAAAGTAACTGATAAAAGATTTAAAGAATATTTAAAAAATAATAAAGAATTTGAAATGATTGATAATTTATCGGTTATTGGTTATTCTGCTTTAAATAAATTTTCTTGTAATATGGCTTCATATATTGATTTCTTTGGGGAAAATGGTTTTTTTAAAAATACCGATTATACTATAGATGATGCTGAAGAAATAATAAAATTGATTACTATTTTTGAAGATAAAGATATTTTAAAAAATTGTATTGAAAGAGATTATCCTAATATAAGTTCTGATAATATTAAAGCAATTGTTAGAAAAAAATATAAAGGATGGAGTAATTTATCTAAAAAATTATTAACTGGTGTATATTATAAAGATAAAGAAACTTCCATAGCTAAATCGATTATGACTTTAATGGAAGAAACATCAGAAAATTTTATGCAGATAATGTGTAATAAAAAATATAAATTTGATGATAAAATAAAAGAACTAAATAATCAAAAAGAATTAAATAAATTAGACTATAGTGTAGTTAAAGATTTAGCAACTTCTCCATCTATTAAAAGAGCAATATATCAAGCATTAAAAGTAATTGATGAAATAGTAAAATATATAGGTTATAATCCTGAACAGATAACTATTGAAATGGCTAGGGGTGATGGAAAAAAAGAAAGAACAGTTGATAGAAAAAAGAAAATTGAAAAGTTGTATGAAAAATATAAAAATGAAATAGATAGATATAATGAATTAAAAAGTGAATTATCTAAGTATGAAAGAATAGATAGTGAGAAACTATTTTTATACTTTATCCAAGAAGGAAAAAGTTTATATTCTGGAACACCTTTAGATATTAGTAAATTAGAACAATATGAAGTGGATCATATTATTCCTAGAACTTTAATAAAAGATAATTCAATTGATAATAAAGCATTAGTATTAAAGGAAGAAAATCAAGAAAAAGGAGCAAGTTTTGTTTTACCTAAAAATTTTAGAACTGTTCAAAATAAAATTTGGTGGCAAAGATTAAAAAAATTAGAATTAATTTCTACTAAGAAATATAATAGTTTGTGTAGATACAAATTTGATGAGGAAATTATTGAAGGTTTCATAAATAGACAATTAGTAGAAACTAGACAAATATGTAAACATACAGCTAATATTTTAAGCAGTTTTTATAAAAAAACAGATATAATTTATTTAAATGCTTCGTTATCACATAATTATCGTGAAAAATTTGATTTGTTTAAATTTAGAGAATTAAATGATTATCATCATGCCCATGATGCCTATTTAGCGGCTGTATTTGGAATATATAAAACTAATTTTTTAAAACATAAAATTGAATATTCAGAAATTAAAGAACTTAATAAAAAATTATATTTAGAGAATAAATATAAAGGTTTTAAAGATGGATATGTTATAAATAGTTTAGATTCTAATTTATTTGATAAACTTGTTAATCAAAAAACAGGAGAGATAATTTATACTGATGATTTTAATAAGTTAATAGAAGATACTTTGTATCGTAATGATATTTTAATAAGTAAGAAAGTAGAATTTAAAACTGGGGAATTTTTTAATCAAACTAAGCAGGATAAAACTAAAAAAGGATTTAAATTGAAAGAAAATTTGCCAGTTGAATATTATGGATCTTACGGTAGTATAAATAGGGCTTACGCAGTATTAGTTAAATATGAAAAAAATAATAAATCAATGCAGAAACTTATAGGAATACCAATAGTAATAGTTGAACAATCTAAAAATAATCCTAAAATAATAATAGAACACATAAGAGAATTATTAAATTTAGATATTGATACTCATATAACTATATTGGTTGATAAAATACCATTTAATTCTTTACTTGATTATGATGGACAAATATGTTATTTGGTTGGAGCAAGTGATAAAATAGAAGTATGTAATGCTGTTGAATTTCATATTGATAAAGAGCATATGAAAAAATGGAAATATATTTTTAATGAAATTTATAATAAAAGAGCAGATAATAAAAAAGAAACTAATGAAATTTATGAACAACAATTAGATGATATTATTAAATATATTTTTAATAAGGTGGAAAAAGAATACAAACTTTATCAAAATTTAACTAGTGATATGAAAGTTATGTTTATAGAAAATTTGAATAACATTTCGATAGAAAATAAGGAAAGAATAATTAGGGAAATGCTCAATTTACTTAAGTGTAATAGTGTTACTGCTAATTTTAAATTTTTGAATGATAAATATTCTAAGGAGTTTGGTAGAAAAAAGAATATTACTATTAAAAACTGTATAATTATCAATAAATCAGTAACCGGAATATGGGAAAATAAAAGGATTATTGGATAGTGAGTTTTAGAACAGTTGTTATAAAAGATCAAGCAAAATTAAATTATAAAAATAGGTTTTTAGTAGTAAAAAAGAGTTTGGATGAAAAATATATTCATTTAACGGAAATAGATACTCTTATAATTGATTCAATAAGTGTATCTATTTCTTCATATCTTTTGAAAGAATTATCTAATTATAAAATAAATGTTATATTTTGTGATGAAAAGCATAATCCCTTTGGAGAATTAAAGTCTTTTTATAGTAAACATAATACTAGTAAAAAAATTGTTAATCAATCTAAATGGAAGATTAAAGATAAAGATGCTTTATGGTTATTGATAGTAAAAAATAAAATTTTGAATCAAGCTAATTTATTAAAAAAAGTAAGATCTGATACTTTTGTTTTAATAAGTAGTTATATTGATGAAGTTAAAATTGGGGATAAAACTAATAGAGAAGGTCATGCGGCTAAAGTTTATTTTAATGCCCTTTTTGGAAAAGATTTTTCTAGAAATAGTGAAAATAATATAAATTCGGCTTTGAATTATGGTTATGCAGTATTATTATCCAATATCAATAAGGAGGTTGTAAATAATGGTTATTTAACGCAACTAGGTATACATCATAAAAATGAATTTAATGATTTTAATCTCAGTTGTGATTTGATGGAAGTATTTAGACCAGTTATTGATAGCTTTGTTTATTTTAATAAAGAAAGAGAATTTGATAAAGATTATAAGTTAGATATAATAAATATTTTTAATAATAGTTTTAAATATAAAAATAAAAGTTACGTATTAAAGGATATAATTAAAATGTATGTTAAAAATACTTTAGAATGTTTAGATAGTAATAATAAATATCAGGAGTTTATTTATGAGGGATAGATATATGCGGACAATAGTGTTTTTTGATTTACCTAATATTTATGCTAAAGATAAAAGAAATTATCAATTGTTTAGAAAATTTTTAGTTAATGAAGGTTTTATTATGATGCAAGAATCTGTTTATTCTAAAATTGTTTTAAATAATGAACAAAATATTTTATTAGTTAATAGAATTAAAAAAAATTCTCCTAAAAAGGGAATTATTGAGGTACTTACAATTACGGAAAAACAATATTCAAGAATAGAGTATATTATTGGTGAAAGTAATACTAAGATAATAAATAGCGATGAGAGGTTAATTGTGCTATGAATTTAAATGTTAGTTTTATAGATAGTAATATTATTTTAAGTAATGATTTTGTTATGTGTGTTGAAATTGAAAATAAGAATTATTTTTATCGTTTAGTTGATATTTTGAATAAGTATTCTTTGAATGAAATTATGGAAGATATTTTTGAAAATAAAGTTAAAACAAAAGTTTTTATTGATTTTTTTAATATTGATTTTAATGAAAAGAAGGTTATAAATGAAATAAATAGTATTATTCAAGATAATTGGAATAAAAATGGTAAAGATAATTTAGTTAAATATTATAATAAATTAGCTAATTTATATAAAGATATTATTAAAGAAATTGATTTACCTTTAAAGATAGATGAAGAATTTAGTTTTAATAATTTAATTAAATTGTTTAATTTAAGAATTCATATGAAAAATGGTTTGTTAGATAATTTGATGTCTTTGATTGATATTCAAAGGGAGTTGAATATTTATGATGTTATTGTTTTTGTTAATTTAAAACAATATTTGAGTATTGAAGAACTTAAAGAGTTTTATAAATATGCTATTTATAATAGTGTAACGGTTTTATTGATTGATTCTCAACATTATAATAATAATTTAAAATTTGAAAGAAAAATTTTTATTGATGAAAATTTAGATGAATTTGTGATATAATTTTATTATATAACATTGATTATGTACCATCATTTAGTTTTCTATGGCTATTTTAACATAGATTTAAATCTTATTTGAGGTTTTAGATCTATGTTATCTTAGATGGTATTAAAACTAATCAAGTTAATATATAGTTGGCGTTTTGGTTTTAGATCTATGTTATCTTAGATGGTATTAAAACTAACTCCAGAAGGTTACATAAGCATGTTTAGTTTTAGATCTATGTTATCTTAGATGGTATTAAAACAGATAACTCATATTCATATTGTGTTACTCTGTTTTAGATCTATGTTATCTTAGATGGTATTAAAATATTTGGAAAGTGATAAGTCCATTGAACTTGGTAAAGCTATGGAGAATATTTAAAAGGAGTGATGTAAAATGTTGTTAGAAAAGCCCTATTTTTTAAAAAACAAAGAGTGGTATATTGAAAATAAAGATATGCCTAGCTTTTTAAAAGGTAAAGCTACAAGACATTATATATTAACTGATAAAGCTCCTAAAAAAGCAGTTGATAGTTACAATGAATATTATAAAAAGTTAGTTTTAGATCTATGTTATTTTAGATAGTGCTAAAATTTGAAAAAATATATTCAAATACTCATTTAAGCTTTAGATATATGCTGTCTCAGATGGTATTAAGGCAAGTATTAACTCCTATAATAAAAAATTTTCCATATTTTAAAGATGAAAAATTAAAAGAAAATATTATTAAAAAAGAAAGAGTAAAATAAAAAAAGTAAACAAGGATTTACAAAATCGTTTTATCGATACTGATTATATAAGAAATACTTATAGATAATAAGTATAACAATATAAAGAAATTTTAGATAGAAAAATATTGAAAATAGGCAAAAAGAATTAAATAGTAAGAATATATCTCAAATTTCATTAGGAGAATATGATAATTCAACTAATGAAGTACAGTATTTATAAAACAAACTAAATAATTTGAATGTAAATTCTATGAAAAATAATATTTCTAAAGGTATTTGTTGTACGATATATATGAATGCATAACAAAAAGAAGTGGCGGGAAGCTACAATTGCGACCAACCACTTCAATTACTGACAAATATATCATATTCAAACATAAATGTCAAAATCTCCACAAATAAAGAAGATAAATTTGACATAAGAAGAACTAAATGATCTGATTTTATCAGAATATACTAAACAAAATCCCAAATATGAAAACATAAGATAGGATTTAATAAAAACTAATAGAAGTGATTATTTAAAAGAAGGTGTAAATAATGCTTTACAAAATATACAAGTATCAATTCAAAACTAAGTCCAAAATTCTAAAGTGGATAATAAATCACACAGTAAGTTGGGTGGAATAAAAAGAAAGCCACGAAGTACAATATGTTATTAAAAAAAGTGAAGGATTTGAACATTGAACAAATTCTAAATTAAGTAAACAGAGATATTTGGAAAATTTAGATGAAATAGAAGTGGATGATATTAAAGTTTTTTAAGAAACAGAATGGTAGACAAATATATTAAACTCCTCCAAAATTAGCAACAAAAAATTCAAAACATTGTTTATACAATAATTATATGAATAATTGAAGTAAAATTGACAAGGTAAAAGATCCTTATATAATAAAATTAGTGAGGTGGTTAATAGTGTTTCAAATGATAAAAAGGGTATATTTTAAAATACGAGAGAGGATAATGAATTGGTGGTGGGAAGAAATGCCCGAACCGAAAGAGAAAATTGAGGACGAATATTACAAAGGGAAGTAGAAGATACTTCTTTTTCTTTATCAAGTATTGGAGAAAACAATGTTAATGAAAATAAATATAAATATAAAGTAACAACCTATTATGCAACAATGAAGTGAAATATAATAAAAGTGGGAGTGCAATAAAATCTGTAACTAATAAAACATTATTAAGAATTTGGCAAGATAATAATAAGTACTGAATTTGCTTTGAATATAGGAAATGGATTAAATAATATAAATGTTAATGTTTATAACTTAACAAAGGCATTGATAGTTATAATGAATATAGATATATGAAGCTTACAATAAAAAGTAGGCACTATTTTTTATTGTCTATATTTTCATATTTTTTTACTATTTCTCTTATTTCAGCTCTCATTTTAGGTTCATTTTCATCAATATATTTTTTTTCTTCTTCTATAGTCATATTTCTACGATCTTTTAATCCTTTTTCAGCCCATTTTGTATAACACTGTTGTATTTCTCTTTCCTTATCAGTCATTTAATCTCACCTCTTGTAACAAATATTTTTATTAATAGTATTTTTTATTGAATATAACTATTGTTTTTTCTATTATATCATGTCAAAGATTATTTCTACAACTTAAAATTTATACCCAGTAGATATTTAAAAATTTTTGAAGATGGGATTTATTTTTTTGCCAAATTAAAAATATATATTATTATTTATATAACAAAAAGAAGCAAGTATTATATTTGCTTCTAATCATGGATAGATACCATTTACACATATTTTATTACACTTCATAACTTACCAAAGGCATTGATAGTTATAATTAATATAGAAAGTTATATGAAGCTTACAATAAAAAATTTAGGCATTATTTTTTAGTGTTCATATTTTCATATTTTTTTACTATTTCTTTTATTTCAGCTCTCATTTTAGGTTCATTTTCATCAATATACTTTTTTTCTTCTTCTATAGTCATATTTCTACAGTCTTTTAATGCTTTTCTTCCCCATTTTGTATAACATTGTTGTATTTCTCTTTCCTTATCAGTCATTTTTCCACCTCTTATAATAAATATTTTTATCAATAGTATTTTTTATTGAATATGACGATTGTTTTTTTCTATTATATCATGTTGAAGACTTTGTCTACAACTTAAAATTTATACCCAAGTAGATATTCAAAAATTGACAAATCAGTGCAAATATGGTAATATTTAATTGCTTTTGGATAGTGTGAAAAGTTTTATGGAAAACTAGTCATACTAGATGAAAAATATATTAAGATGAAAATTTTAATATAAATC
>CANQHO010000039.1 GCA_947623815.1 uncultured Bacilli bacterium
TCATTTGTAAAATATTTTACTGTGGAAATTGCCCTAACATAGTTAGAAGAAAAAGCACAATCAAAATTTTTAAATTCTACCCTTATTCTATGTTCTAGAAATAAACTAGTTCTAAAATTATTTATTTTTAATATTTTTATTACTTTATCTACAATTGTTCTATCTTTAAAAGAATTATAAAAAGTATTAACAATGAACGCTAATACTTTATTGATTAGATATTAAATTATTTTCTTCGGTAACTTGTTTTTGTAATAATTCTAAGTCTTTAATATTCTTATTATCCTTTAATACTTTCATTTGTCTTCTAGTAGAGTTATTAAGTTTTACCAATCTCTCACTTTGGTGAACTTTTTCTTCTATCAATTCTGCATTTGTATTTTGTAAATTATTTAATATTACTAAATGAAGTAAATCAGTATAATCTCTTATATTTCCATTTTTAGCAAGTTTTGGATTACTTTCTCTCCATTCTTTTGCAGTCATTCCAAATAAAGCTACATTTAAAACATCTGCTTCTTCGGCATAAACAAATTTCTTTTGTGCTTCTGTAAGTGTTGGGACAATGTAAGTTTTTACTGCATCAGTATGAACTACATAATTTAATTTTGATAGAATTCTATTTGCTTGCCAATCTATTTTCTCTTGATATGCTTCATTTGTTTTTAATCTTTCAAATTCTGTTATTAAATATAATTTAAACTATGGTGATAGCCAACTTGCAAATTCAAAAGCAATATCTGGATGAGCAAATGTACCAATGCTATATCTTCCACCTTTTGAAATAATACCTATTGCATTAGTTCTTTTTATCCATTGTGTTGGTGACATTGCAAATGAGTTTCTTCCATACTCAGTTTTAATTTGGTCGAAATCGACCAAATTAAAATCTTGATTGTGAATTTCTTCCCATAAACCAATGTAATCAATAGTATTTATTCTTCTCAACCAATTTTTAACTGTAAATGATGGATCGCTAGAATTTTGATATTTTGCCAAATCAGTTAAAGATATATAATTAACATTTCCTACTCTTAATATCCCTACTTTATTCTCTTTAACAATTATTTCTGCTGTTACTAATTCTTTCTTCAATATTTATATCTCCTTTCTATTTTTGATTTTAAAAGGTGTCAACATATTATTTTTTGTTCACACCTTTATTTTACTATATTTTTTTAGTCTTACTTTGAAAAATTATAAAACTTAATCCAACTTACTAATTTTGTAAATTTCTATTTTATCTTACTTTCCACAACAATTCTTATATTTCTTTCCTGAACCACATGGACAAGGTTCATTGCGACCTATTTTTTTTACCCTTTTTGGTGTCGATTTTTTTGTTTTAGTTGAATCTTCTACTGCTTGACCTTTAATTACTTGCTTTCTTTCAACATTTTGTCTAATTTCCGCATTAAGTAATGTCATTGTAGTTTCTCTATCAATTTTATCTAACATATCTTCATATAATTCAAAACCTTCAACCGTATATGCTCGCAACGGATTATCACTATATCCTCTAAGACCAATACCTTCTCTTAAATGAGCCATCGTACTAATATGATTCATCCAATGAGTATCAATAATACGCAAACTAACAGCCTTTTCAAACTCATTAGTTATTTCCTCTGGTAAATCCTTTAATTTAGCTTGATATTCATCAACTACAATATTGTATAACTCTTCAATTAACTCCGTATCATTTTTTCCTTCAATTTGTTTTTGTTGTAACTTATTATTTTTAAGTAAATGTTCATTCGCAAACTCAAGTATTTCATGATAATCTAAGTCAGTTAAACCATTATCTTTATTGATATGACTATCCACAAGTTCAGTTACACAATTTCTAATTGATTCTAAAACATCATCATGAATAGAATCACTATCTAAAATATCATTTCTTCTTTCATAGATGTATTCTCTTTGTTGATTGATAACATCATCATATTGTAACAAAGACTTTCTTATATCATAGTTATTTCCTTCAACAGCTCTTTGGGCTGATTCAATTGATCTTGATAAAAATTTATTTCTTATTGACATATCATCATCAAAACCAACTTTTTGTAACATGCCTTTAGCCCGGTCAGTACCAAATCTAACCATTAGTTCATCTTCAAAAGATACACAAAATTGCGAAAAACCAGGATCTCCTTGACGTCCAGAACGTCCTCTTAATTGGTTATCAATTCTTCTAGATTCATGTCTTTCAGTTCCTATAACGGCTAAACCACCTAGTTCTTTAACACCTTCTCCAAGTTTTATATCAGTTCCACGACCAGCCATGTTAGTAGCAATAGTAACTGAGCCTTTTTCCCCAGCCTTTTTAATAATCTCAGCTTCACGAGCGTGGTTTTTAGCATTCAATACTTCATGAGGTATTTTTTCTTTTTTTAACATGGAACTTAAAAGTTCACTTGTTTCAACCGCAATGGTACCAACTAACACTGGTTGACCTTTAGCATATCTTTCTTTTATTTCATTGACAATGGCTTTATATTTACCTTTTTTAGTAGCAAATAATAAATCACCATAATCTTTTCTTTCTACAGGTTTATTAGTTGGAATTTGAATAACATACATATTATATATATCTCTAAATTCTTCTTCTTCAGTTTTAGCAGTACCCGTCATACCTGCTAATTTTTGATACATTCTAAATAAATTTTGGAAAGTGATAGTCGCTAAAGTTTTAGATTCTTGGTTAATAGTCACCCCTTCTTTAGCCTCAATTGCTTGATGTAATCCATCAGAGTAATTTCTACCTTCCATAAGACGCCCAGTAAATTGATCTACTATGACAACTTTATCATCTTTAACAACATAGTCGACATCATTATGCATAGCATAATTGGCTTTTAAGGCTTGGTTAATATAATGAACTAAAGAGGTATTATTTATATCATATAAATTATCAACATTAAAGTATTTTTCTCCTCTTTTCATTCCTTCACTATCTAAAGTAACTGCTTTAGTTTTTTCATCGTAAATATATCCATCATTTTCTTTTAAACTTTTAGCAAATTTATCAGCTTGAATATAATAATTGGCTGATTCCATTACCCCGCCTGATATAATCAAAGGAGTTCTAGCCTCATCAATAAGTATTGAGTCAACTTCATCAACAATGGCAAAATTAAGTGGTCTTTGAACGCGGTCATCAGCTTTAACAACCATATTATCTCTCAAATAATCAAAACCAATTTCATTGTTAGTAGAATAAGTTATATCACAATTATAAACTTCTTGTTTTTCTTTTGGTGACATACTTCTTAAATTAGTTCCAACAGTAAGACCTAAAAATTTATATATTTCACCCATCCAATTAGCATCACGTTCAGCCAAATATTCATTTACTGTAACAATATGAACACCTTTTCCAGTTAACGCATTTAAATAAGCAGGCATTGTTGAGGTTAATGTTTTACCTTCACCAGTTTTCATTTCCGCTATATTTCCATCATGGATAGCTAGTCCCCCTAATATTTGAACATAAAAAGGTTTTTCACCAATTACCCTAAAGGCTGCTTCTCTGGCTACCGCAAAGGCTTCTACTTTTATATCATCTAAATCTTCACCATTTTCTAAACGATTTTTAAATTCTTCAGTTTTATGTTGCAATTCTTCATCGTTCAAAGATTGCATGTCTTCATCTAAAGCTACAATTTGATTAGCTATTTTTTTAAATTTTTCTAATTGTTTATATTCATCATCTAATAATTTTTTTAGAAACTTCATGTTATCTTCCTTTCTATTTATTATTTTATCAAAATTACAAGTAAAAGTAAAAGAAAAGTTAGTGTTAACTAACCTTTCATTTCAATAATTCCATAGTTTTGATCATTTCTTTTATAAATAACAGAAAACAAGTTTGTTTCAGCGTTCTTATATACAAAGAAATTATGGTCTAACAACTCCATTTGTAGAATTGCTTCTTCATCAGACATCGGTTTAGCGTCGAATACTTTTCTTTTTACAATTGTTCCTTGTTCTTTTTCTTCTTCTTTAACAGCAAAATCGATAAACATATTTACTTCTTTATTATTTTTATGACTGATTCTAGTTTTATTTTTTCTAATTTGCCTTTCTAATTTTTCATAAACTAAATCTATTGCTGCATATAAATCTTTATTACTATCTTCGGCTCTTAAAATAGCCTTTTTTATCGGTATTGTTACTTCAACCTTTTTTAAAATACCATCTGATTTAACAAGTATGTTGGCGGTAAGATCATTAGGATTAGTAAAGTATTTCCCCAGTTTCCCTATTTTATCCTCTAAGTAATTTCTAATTGCATCTGTTATTTCTAGTTTGTTTCCACGAATGTTAAAATCCATGAAATCTCTCCTTTCTACTTTAAGTATATCATAGTAAATTTAAAAATACTATCAAAATTCAAACAAAAAAACTACTAGACTAAAGTAGTTTTCATTTCTACTACATTTTTGGCTTGTAATCCTTTATCAGTTCTTACAAGTTCAAATTCTACATACTGACCTTCTACTAATGTTTTATATCCTGGTGTTAAAATTGAAGAATAATGTACAAATATATCCTCACCCTCTGAATATTCAATAAAACCATACCCCTTTTCATTGTTAAACCATTTTACTTTGCCCTTCATAAAGCGAATCTCTCCCTTCTGTAACGGCTTTCCAACTATCCATAAAATATGCAAAAACAATTGTCTTATTTTACGGCAATTCCATAATACGGCATTTTGCCATTATTTGCAATATTTATTCACCAATTGTATTATTTTTTGCTCGAATTGTCATTTTTATAATTATTTTATTTTTAATTCGACGATTAAAACTTATACAAATACGATTAAAGCAAAAATGAATTTTTATCTATTTTTTTCATGTTATCATTAACACGTGATAAGGTATGAAAAAGTATTTTCTTAATTTAGCAATGTCTAGTATTAAAAAAAGTCATCCTGAATATGATGATGAAAAACTAGCCGAATATAAATATGGATTAGAAGGATTTTACTTGTTAGTTAGTAAGTCTATTATTATATTTAGTATTGCTTTTATATTAAATATACTTAGAGAAGTTCTTCTTTTATTCATTATATTTAATAGTTTAAGAATTACTGGATATGGTTTACATGCAAGTAAAACATGGATTTGCTTATTAGGTTCATTGACAATTTTTCTTGGACTACCGATTATTTCTAAAATAATTATTATTCCTTTATATTTAGAAATTATTATTGGAATAATATATATTATTTTATTATATCGCTATGCACCTGCTGATACAGAAAAAAGGCCTTTAGTCAATGAAAATAGAAGAAAAAAATATAAATTTATCACAACAATGGTAGGAATTATATTAGTATTTTTAAATCTTATTGTAACTGATTCTGTAATATCTAATTTAATCATATTTGGAATGAGTATTGAAGTATTTATGATATTACCTATCTCATATAAATTATTTAATTTTACTTATAATAATTACCTAGCTTATGAATAGTTATTAAGCTTAGGCTTAATATAGATAAGAAAGGAGAATGGCTTGTGTTGGAAGGATTATTTAATTTAATCGCAAAAATTGGTATGGGTGCTTCAACTATGTGCCTTTGGGGATGGTTTGATGAACCTGAAATGCCAAAAAGCATGCTTAGAAAATAAATAAACTTATAAAAAACAACTTTATTTAAATAGTTGTTTTTTATTTTATAATTAAGTTTTGAACGTAATAAATACCATTGATATATTTTAAGGTTTCTAAATGTTTATTATGCTCAACAATTTCATTTATTAAAGCCAATCCGTGTCCATGATTTAATCCTTTAGTACTGTAACCTTCTTTACCAATTTTAGATATTTCCAACTCTCCTTTAAAGGTATTTGAAAAAGTAAAAATTATTTTTTCTCCTTCTTTACTTACATCAATTATAACAAACTTTTTATCAGCTAATGCCGCAGCTTGCTTAGCATTATCTAAATATACACCTATTGCTCTACTAACATCCTTAAGTTCCTTATCACAATTTTTCCAACATTTTTCATCTTTTAAATCCTCATCAACATTAACTACCACTTCAATATCTAATTCAATCATTTCATTTATTTTAAATAAAATAAATCCTTTTAACCCACCTTTTGGAATATAAGTTAATTGTTCAAAATATTGGTGAGATTGATTTTGACTATCCAATTCTAAAAGTTCATCAATATAAGATATAGTTTTTTTATCATGACTTTCTACCATTGAACGAATAAGACTTAATTGATTACGATATTCATGTTGTTCTTTTTGTTTGTCATGAGCTAATTGTTCATATGTCTTTACATATACCATTTGCCTATCATATTCAAAAAGCAATTTATGATTTTCAGCTCTTTCATTAAAAAATCCTATAACAAATATAAAAATAAAAATTAATATGGCATTTATAATTAAAACATAAAACAATGAGTTTAATCCTGTATAATTTAAATAAGTAAAATAGGCTATTAAACCATAAGCTATTGTTACTATTGAAGCAAGTTTTAATATTCTTTTTTCATCATACCAAGATATTATATTTGCCGCTTTAGTTCTTACCCATTTAATATTTATAATAAATATAACTAATAATAACATAAATAAATTAGAACAAAATATTCCAAATATATTTGTTTTAAAAAAGTTAGCATCAATTTTTAACAAATAGACAAATATAATCGCAAATATAGTTTCAGCAATCATCATTATAATAAAAACAGCTAGTGATGTTAAAATATTTTTTGAAAAAGATAATCTATGTAAAAATGTAAACATTATAATTGCTGAGGAAGCAAATATTACCAACCTTGGTATTTTAATAGTTAATCCATTCACAATCATCCAACCAATAGATACTATTAAAACTATAAATATATTTTTTATATTTATATCAAATGTGCGTTGATTAACTTTACAAAACACATAATCTGAAACAAATAAAGTCATAATTGAAATTAAAAACCAACATACATCATAAATCATACTCTCTCCTTCAATCCTTTCCTTTTATCTCTAGCTAAATAATCTATACTACTTCCATCATCAAAAAAGATAATATTTTCTTTCCAATTTATATCTCTTATTCTTTCTGTATTAACAATGCAACTTCGATGCGTTTGATAAAATCTATCATCCAATTCATCCATAATTTCAATTAAACTTTCATTGACAGGAATTATATTATATGTTGTTTTAATTAAACTTTTTCTTTCAATAGAATCCTTTTGAATATATAAAATATCATCAGTATATATCCGATGAAACATCCCACATATCTCATAATTTAAAATTTTTCTATCATTTATTTTATGAATAGCCTTTTTTAAAGTTTTAACTAAATTTATGGCACAATTATTTTGTTTACAAATAAAATCTAGTAACATTATTTGGGCCTTTAAGGCTTCATAACTTAACTCAACATGAGATGTAACCAAAATAATTATGCTATTCCAATCTTTTTTTCTAATAAATCTAGCAATATCTATTCCCGATTTACTATTAGGAACTTCAATGTCCAAAATATATATTTTTGATAATTTATCTTCTTTAATAACATTTTCAAACGCTTTATCATATTTATAAAATATTTTTACAACACACTGCTCAAATGATTCACCAGCCGCTTGACGGATAGAATCTAAAATCATACTGCAATATTCTTTTTGATCATCATATATTACAAATTCAATCATAGCTCCTCCTTATTCTAAAAATCATCTTATCAAAAATTAAATGTTTGCACAATTACATCAAGGCATAATATCTCATTATTTCATCAGTGAATAATGGTATGTAACCAAGTAGACTACTTGTGTCACTATATTACAAAAAAGTGTAATAATTAACTACCTATATAATTAACTATCACACTTTTTAAATGCTTAATTAAGTTGTTTATCTGGAAAACCATCCACCATATTCCGGTGGAAATTTTATTAAGTTTCTAGGGTTAAAAGTATAAGCATGATATCCAGCCACTTCCCAACCACTGGCCATAGTAAAGTGCAAATGTGCTCCTTGACTATTTCCGGTATTACCTACTGTTCCAATCACTGTATTTATTCCTACTGTTTGACCTGCTGATACTTTACGAACACTCATGTGCATATAAATTGTCGTATATTTTTTACCATTAACTGTATGGTATATATATACCATATTTCCCCCACTTACAGAGTATATAGACGCCGCTACTCTTCCTGGGGCAGCTGGGTAAATTGGCGTACCGGCTGGAACTCCGGCTAAATCGATCCCTCTATGTACGGTTCCCCATCGTGAACCATAATTACTAGTTACCATTCCTCTTTTTAATGGATATACCCATCCATCAGCATATGCTACTTTGTCACAAGTAGATAAATCTTGATTAGGTTTACAATTTAAGCCTTTATAATAATTTATACTAGTTTGTAACATTTTAATTTCATCTTCAACAGTTGCTCCTTCTTCTTCATAGTCGGCAGCTTGTGTTCTCAATGTATCAATTTTTTCTCCTAACGTTACTTTTTGCGCCTCTAAATTTTTTTGTTTTTTAGCTAAGTCTACTTTTTTCTTTTCTAAAGATATAATTAAATCGTTAAATTCTTGAACAAGTTCTTTGTTATAATTTACCATTTGTTCAGCAACAGCTGCCCGGTAAATAAAATCTGAAAAATCTTTAGCACCATATACATATTCTAAATAGGCTGATTCTCCATTAGATACTTGAACATAGTTCATTATTTTTTTAATTTCTTCTTCTTTTTCTTTTATTTCAATTTCGGTTTTTTCTATTTTATCTTCGGCAGCAATTATTTCTTTTCCGGCTTTATCAATGTTTTGATTTATTACTACAATATCAGAATTTATTTGTTTTATCTGCTCTTCTGAAAGTTTAGCACCATTTTCAGCAGCTTGTTTTTTCTTTTTTAAGTTATCTAGTTGATTGTATAAATCTTGCATTGTTTTAGCTTTTATTTCACATACGGGAAGAAAAAAACTAAAAGCAACAAGTATCACAACTAACACTACACTGATTTTTTTCATTGCCACACCTTCCTACTTTAATAACAGTATATAAAATATCGCCATAAAAGTCAATTTATATGGCTAAAATAATTTTATTTTTCAACAAAAAAAACCCTTAATAAAAAGGGATAATAATCTAATGGCGGAGTAGGAGAGATTCGAACTCTCGCGCCAGTTGCCCGACCTACACCCTTAGCAGGGGCGCCTCTTCAGCCTCTTGAGTACTACTCCGGGTTTCTATTTAATTTTACATAAAATAAACCCATTTGTCAATGATTTTGCATTACTTCTTTTGTCGATTATTCTACTCAACTATTATTTTATAATAAGAGGCCGGTCGACCATTACTTTTTACTCTTTTTTGTTCCGTTTTTTCTATTATTTTAGAACCCAACATTTTCTTTCGAAAATTTCTTCGATCAAGTTTTTGTTCATATAGTTCTTCATACAAGGTTTGCAATTCTTTTAAAGTTACATATTGCGGATAAAGAATCTTCAAAACTTTATTTATATTTAAACAGTTTCTTAAATAATTTATTGCATCTACTACCATTTCTTTTTGATTACCAACCATTTTAGGTAAATCGGATATAGGAAACCATTCACTTTCAAAACCAGCTATTTTTTTCCTTTCCTTTTTGGCTTTATTTTCATCTAATAATGCTATACTAGAACAGCCAATAACTCTTTCTACTGGACTTTTTATCTTATCACTATAGACATTTACATGATAAAATTCTTTATGATCATATCCTACCATATTTATCATAGTATCTAGAGTACAATGTTCAATAGTTTCATCTGTAAATAATAAACTACTAGGTAACATCCAATATCCCTTATATGGTTCGGTTCTTTTTTTAAATAATAAAATAAATAAATGTCCATTTTCTACTTTTATTACATTGATTAAAACTTCTAATTTGTTCCAGTAATTTCTATCATCCCGCATATCTAACTCCTTTTTTCTTCTTTAATAAAAAACATCTTTTAAATACAATCCTTCTGGAGCAGCAGTTATACCTGCTTCTTTTCGATCTTTACTATCTAATATAGCGATAATATCCTCACTTTGTCTTTTTCCTTCACCAACTTCAATTAAAGTTCCAACAATATTTCTAACCATATAACGCATAAAACCAGTCCCAAGTATAGAAATTGTTAATTGATTTACATCTTTTATATTTCGATATAAATTCGCTTGAACTATAGTTCTTATACAATCATCATCTTTGGTTTCATTATCTAGTTTTATAAAAGATTTAAAATCGTGTGTTCCTTCTAAATATTTTAATGCTCTTTCCATAGCAACAACATCAAGTCTTTTATTATATTGATATACATAATTTTTTTCGATTGGATTATATTCACCAATGTTTATTTTATATATATATTCTTTGGCTTTGACATTATATCTAGCATGGAAATTATCATCGACTATGTCGATATTTTTTATATAAATATCATCATTTATAAGTTTATTCAATGATTCTTTTAATTTTTCTGGATCAATTTCTTTATCTAAGTCAAAATGGGCTTTTTGGTTTAAAGCATGAACATGGGCATCAGTTCTTCCTGATGCATGAATTTCAACTGGTTTATTACTGTTAATTTTTTTTAGTTTGTTTTCTATTTCTGCTTGGATAGTTTTTTCTTTTGGTTGTTTTTGATATCCTTTGTAATTAGTCCCATCGTAAGCAAAAGTCATAAAATATCTCATTATATCACCTCATTTTATAAATCTATATATATCTTTTATTAAATCGTTAATTTCATCACGATATCCTATGTTTATGTTTTTTTCATCTTTAACGATATCGGAAATTTTAATTACTTTCGGAACATCAATTCCCAATTTATATAATTTGTTTTGTTCAAAAATACTATATTTATCGCCATAAGCAATTATTTTTCCCTTATCCATTACTATGATATCATCACTTAATTTATGTAATAAATCGGTTTTTACTGATCCCATAATAATGGTTTTTTTATATCGATATTTTAATAATCTTAATATTTTTATAATTATATTCAAATTTTTTTCATCTAAATATTGAAATGGTTCATCTAAAACAAGTATTTTAGGATTATGAATTAAAACACAAGCAATAGCCAGCATTTTCTTTTCGCCATTAGAAAGTGTATTTATTTGTCTATCTTGATAACTAGTTAAATAAAGCATTTTCAAAATGTCTTTTTTTCTTTGCTCTTGTTTAGATTTTGGGTAATTGTTTTCATCCAAAATATATTGTAATTGTTCAAATACAGTTTTTTTATGAAACATTGTTTCTATATTTTGAGGTAAATAACCAATTTTATTTTTCAAATTAGATAAGTCTTTTCCTTTTATATATATTTCTCCATCATCTAAAGGGTTATCTAAAGCTAAAGAAGATAATAAAGCCGATTTTCCACTCCCATTATTACCAATAATTGATGTTGTTTTACCCACTGCAATTTTACAATTTATATTTTGAAAAAAATTACTTGATGTTAAATTTTTTAAGATGATTTCCATAATTTCTGCACCATTTTCTTTTCATCTAAATAAATTTTTTCTAGTAATCCATAATAACCTAACTTAGTGGATAATTCCACCATAAATGGTCTTTTCATTTCAATTTTTTTAAACAAATTTTCTTGACTATAGGCTTCTTTCGTTGCATATTTTTGAATTTTACCTTCTATTAAAAAGCCCAACTCTTTGGAAAATATTGTTTCTTCGGTATTACTAGTGAATAAGATAACTGTAGTTTTTTTATTTTGGCATTCTTTTTTTAAAAATTCCAATATATTTTTTTGGTATTTATCAGTCATATTTAAAAAAACATCATCTAAAACTACTATAATTGGTTGGTTTAAAAAGTACTGTAAAAATTGTATTCTCGATTTTTCTCCTATACTCATTTGATTAAAATTTTTGTTTTCTATTTCTTTAAATCTTAATACATTTTGAAATTGTTTTTTTATTTCTTCTTGTTGTTTTAAAGTAAGATTACTGTTTTTAAAATAATCATTTAAATATTCTTTAATGCTTTTTCCTTTTAATGTATCAATTGGGGTTGAATTTAAATATAATATTTCTTGTTGATACATTTTTTTAGATATTTGAGTTATTTTTTGATTATTTATTTTTATATTGTCACATTTTTTATTTAAACTAATTATCGAGGCCAAAGTACTTTTTCCGGTAGAATTAGCCCCTAATATAGTTAAAAATGTATTTTTTTCAATTGTCAAATTTAAATTATTGAACAATACTAAATTTTCATATTTAATACATAAATTTTCAATTTCTATTATTCCTTTCATGTTACCACCAATTTAATATATTATAGTATAAAACGCTATAATTTGACAATATTTTTTTATTAGGAATTTTTTCCTTTGTACGTTTTTTTGGGTAATAATTAAAAAAATTAAAAGAGATATTTTGTATAAATGCAAAAAAC
>CANQHO010000040.1 GCA_947623815.1 uncultured Bacilli bacterium
ATTTTCATGCTTTACACTTTCAATTATTTTTCCAACACCAGAATTATTTAAAAAAATCATAAATTTATCAATTTTTTCAAATTCTACGTAACAATTTTCAGTAGGCACTATGAAAAGTGGCTTTTTTATGTTAAAATATCTCATGTGATACAACTCCTTGAACAAGATTATTGTATCACAAAAAGTCCTGATTTCCTTATGATTTCAGGGCCTTTTTAAATTTATTAAAAAAAGAGACTGTCAAGAAATTAATTATTTAATTTCCGGACAGCCCCTTTAATTAACGGGTATTTTAAGAATTTGCCCAATTTGTAAAATGTTACTAGTTAAATTGTTTATTCTTTTAATTTCATCAACGGTAGTGTTATATTTTCTAGCAATTCCGTATAAAGTATCTCCTTTAACAACAGTATAATTTATATATTGTTTTTCATTATTATTAGGTATTTTTAAAACTTGACCAATAGATATTATATTACTAGTTAGATTATTTATTTTTTTAATTTCATCAACAGTAGTATTATAATTTCTAGCAATACCATATAATGTATCATTTTTTTTGACAATATAATTAAAATAATTATCAGTTTGACTACCTGGAATTTTAAGAACTTGACCTATTTGTAAGATATTACTAGTTAAATTGTTTATTCTTTTTAATTCATCGACGGTAGTGTTATATTTTTTAGCAATTCCATATAAAGTATCCCCACTTTTGACTGTATAAGTATTGTCATAATTATTATCATTAGAATAATTGTTATCGATAGCACATTCATTTAAATTTCCATATAAATTATTTATAACATCCCAAGTTTGACTATTAACAACACCATTAGTGGTTATTCCATTATTTAATTGTAATCTTTTAACAGCATTTTCTGTTTCTAAATCAAAGTTAGAATTTATAGGACCAGTGTAATATAGTAAATTTTTTAATTTTATTTGTAGATCTTTTACATATTCTCCATTGGAACCAAAACTTAAATTTGGATAAACAGAAATGGGCATAATAGCCGGTTCCGTAACTTGGGTAAGTATATCCCATGTTTTTTCATCAACTATTCCTGTTGGATTTAATTGATATTCTTCTTGAAATTTTTTTACACCTATTTTTGTTGAAAGACCAAAACTACCATTTATTAGAGGATTGTAAAATCCTAAATTTTTTAATTTTTCTTGAAGTATTTTAACATTATCTCCAGTATCTCCAATTTTTAAATTATCATTCATCAAAAATCACCTAATTAAGTTTATTCATTTATTGGATAAATATTATATATAATAAATTAGAGATAAAATATGGTGAAAGGTTATTTAAAATATTACAAGTTACTTAATTCTATTGTTAATTTTACAATTAAAAAAATAATGTTCCAACAACATTATTTTGCTTATGTTAATTTATTAACTAAAATATTATAATAAATTTTCTAAAACACCATGTTCAAGATCATCAATATTATATAAAGTTTCTAATTCATTAAAGGTTTCTTCAAGATTTTTTCTAGCACTATTCCACCCAATTCCATCAGTAAACCAGATAAATGTTACTCCATCAACTTTTTTTGATTCTTGCGCTAACATTTTATAACTTCTAGCAGTTTCATTTAATTTAGAACCTCCACTAGAATAAAAATTTGTTTCAATAACATATACTTGATTTTCCGTTTTAATTACAAAATCAAACCTTTTAGTTGATGTATTATTGCCCGACATTTCACTTAAATCAAGATTCCATTTTTCTTCTATATCTTTTAAATACATTTCTTTAAAATAATCAATATCTTTTTTATAACCTGCTTTAATTATATATGATTCCACTAAATTTTCCATTAAATGGCCACCACGATTTTTTCTACCATTTGAATCAAGACCAACTTCAATGCCCAAAACATAGTCATATAAATTATTTATGATATGATTTTGTAATAAATCAAATAAACCAATTTCTTTCATAAACATGATATAGTCTTGTATGGAACAATCCATTTTATCAAATTTAAATAATTGTTCATTTATTTCATCTTTGATAAAAATTTCTTTTGAACGAACTGCAAGCAAAAGAGGAATACATTCTAAAGTTTCAGGATATTTAATTAAAATATTTTTGAATTCTTCTTCAATATTTTTACTACCAATTAAAGAATTTAAAATATTAAGTTCTACTTTTATTTTGTCTACATTTTCATATATTTTTTCAAAGTCAACATAATATTCATAATTTGATATACTTTTTTTGAATTTACTTAACCATTCATTGAAATTTCGATTCATTTAAAATCCTCCTTCTGTGCATAATTTGTCTAATTCTTGCCATTTTTTTCCAATCATAAATTTTGCACAATATTCTGGTGGTTGCTTTTTTATTAAAAGATAATATAAACCCAATCTTTTTATTCTTTTACCTAAAATCGCATTTTTTTTATTTTGTTCTGAAATCATTGCCATATATAATATTGATAAATCTTTAAATAATTCATTTTTAAGATTTCCATATTTATATGTTATTTTTTTTATTTCATCAACAACTTTTTGTTCAAAAGTATTAGTTGTCATATTATATATTTTAACAAAATCATTATATATTTCGTCGTTGCCAAATATCTTTCCATATTCATATAAATCATTAAAATACTCAATATCTTTTGGCGCTTTTTTTTCACCATTTTTGTCTACTTCATAGACACACCAATTATCAAATTTTCCTTTATTATAACAAAGATAACTTCCGTTTATTAAATCAATTTTATTCATTTTTATACCTCTTAATAGTTAATTCTAAAAATTCTTTTTCTTTCTCTATACCAATATATTTTCTATTTAATCTACTTGCTACAATTCCAGTAGTACCACTACCATTAAAAGGATCTAATATTAGATCTCCTTCATCAGTGGAAGCCAGTATTATTTTTTCTAATATTTCTATTGGTTTTTGAGTTGGATGTTTACCATATTTTTTTTCACTAGGTTTGGTTAAAGATGATTCCCAAACATCTTTCATTTGCTTACCACCATTTAATTCTTTCATTAAAGAATAGTTAAATTTATGTTTAGCTTTTTTTAAATCTTTTTTAGCCCAAAGAATGGTTTCTGTAGAATGAACAAAATATCTGCAACTTATATTTGGTGGTGGATTTAGTTTTTTCCAAGTTATGTTATTTATTATTTTAAATCCTTCTTGTTCTAGTGCCATACCTATGGAATAAATATTATGCATTGTTCCACTAATCCAAATAGTACCATCATCTTTTAAAATTTGATAACATAGTTTTATCCATTTTCTATTAAATTTATGTTTTTCTTCTATACTAACGGATTTATCCCAATCACCTTTATTAACAGATACCATTTTTCCACCGCTACATGATATTCCATTACTAGATAAAAAATAAGGAGGGTCGGCAAATATCATATCAATACTTTTAGGTTCTATATTTTTAAGTATTTTTAGTGAATCGCCTTGTATAAGTTTAAAGTCTTTATCTTCATAATAATACTTTTTGCTCATACAAACTACCTCCTCATATATATTATACTATATTTCTTCTTCAAATCCTCTTTTGTTTTCAAAATTGGTGATAATAACTTCTTCTACTTTCCCTCTTTTCTTTCCATTAGAATTGATATTTCTTTTTGCTTCAATCACGTGAATATTAAAGTTTTTATATAATTCATTTACTAAAGTTGTATTGTGGTTAGATAACATTACATAACAACCTCTATCGGAAAGTTCTTTAAAAACTTTAGCAAGTCTTTTTTGTTCTTCTTTACCAAATCCATTTTCAGTATAACTGTTAAATATAGACGTATCAGAGTCATATGGTGGATCAAAATAAATGAAATCACCTTTTTTAGCATCTTTAACGGCTTCTTCAAAATCGACTGAAAGTAATTTAACATCATTGTAATTTAAATATCCACATATAATACCTAGATTTTGTCCTTCATAGGTATTTACTTTATTTTTTTTTCCAAATGGTACATTGAATTCATTTTTACTATTAACTCTATATAAACCATTAAAACAAGCTTTATTTAAATAAATAGTCCGAGCAGCTCTTTTATAATCTATCAATTTATTAAATTTCTTTTTATCTCTATCTAAATTTCTAATTTTATAATAATATTCTTCAGAGTGTTCAGTTTCATGATGATTTAATTCTCTACACATTGCCTCAAATTTTTTTTCATCTTTAATACATTCATAGACATTCATAAGTTCTTTATTAGAATCATTAATAACTGCTTTTTTAGGGGATAGTTCAAATAATAATGCACCTCCACCTACAAATGGTTCATAATATGTATCAAATTCATCAGGAATATATTTTTTTAATTTATCTATTATTTGTCTTTTTCCTCCAGCCCATTTGACGAATGGTTTTCCTTTAATCATTGTTTTCATCTCCTCTTTTATTGTAACTAATAACACCAAATTGTTCTTTAAAAATTTTAATAATTTCATCTTTAGATATTTTTTTATTTAAAAAATCTTCATAAATATTTAAAAAAGTAGGTGTATCTATAATTAAAGTATTATTCCTTTTTGCTATTGTTTTTTGTCTAGAGTTAATTTTTTTTCTTTCACTTATAATCTTTTTTCTTTCACTAGCAACAAAAAATAAACATTTTGTTTTTTCTTTTCTATTTTCTTTTTCCAATTTGTCTTCATAAATTGTTAAATGTGAAAATGCATCTGTAACATTTTGTCCTGATACTTCGTTATTTAATCCTTTTGTTTCTACTATAAATGTAGTATTATCGCTTATAAATTTGTAATCTTCTTCAAAAATATCTTTAAAATCATTGTGTTCTTTTAGAATGTCCTCTAAAATATTAATAATTTCTTTGTTTAACTCATTACCAGATAAATATAAAATTCCTTTAATTTTTTTATTTTTTTCTAATTCAATTTTACTTTTATTTATTTTTTCTTTTAATTTTTCAATTTCTGTTTCAATTTTTTTAATTTCATTTAAATGTTTTTTATCATTGTAAAACTTAATATCATTTATCCAATCAGGGTAAAATTCTTTTTTGTCATATTCGTATATTTTATTAATAAAAGCATTTAATTTTTCGGTTCCTTTTTCTTCAACTTTAAAATTAAATAAATCAAGACTAGTTATTACAACATTTTCATCAATAATAGTATTTACTTTATTTCCGCTATTTGATGTTAATAAAATTGAATTTTTATTTATATCACTAAAATAAAAGTCAGAATTGAAAATAAAATTATCAATAGTTGTTTCACATTTTTCATATACATATACTGGTATTTTTTCATAAATATACGTTTGTAATAAGTTTGTTACTGTTTCACTTAAACTTTTTAATTCTTTATTATTTCGAAACTTTTTAGCAACGCTAATCCAATTATACCAAAATTCATAATTTTTAGGTAATACAATTATTATTTTAGTATGACATGTTTTTATTGAAAGTTTTAATGGAATTAAATCATCCTTAATATTTAAACTTTCTATTTGATAATTATCACATTGCCAAATTTCTTCTGAATTTAAATTTATAATATTAATATCATACATATCAAAGGATTGATAATCAGAAAAAGTATTAACTTTTATATTTTTATTATCTAAATATATGTTTTTTAAATTATTATATAAAGAAATTATTTGAATCATTGTATACCTCCCTGATATATTTTTAATAATTTTTAATATTATAACATAGAAAAAGACATTTTATTTTAAAATGCCTTAAATTTCAATAATATTTTTAATGTTTTATTCATTGTTTTCCATAAAAGTTTTATCTTCACTTCTAAATCAAAGTTAAAATTTATTGGACCAATGTAATACAGTAAATTTTTAAATTATCATTTATTAAAAATAACTTAATAAAGTTTATTCATTTATTGGATAAATATTATATATAATAAATTAGAGGTGAAATATGGCGAAAGGTTATTTAAAAGTTAATGTTTATGGTGAAGATATAACTAATCCAATAAAAAATGCTACTGTAAAAATTTTAAAAGATGGTAATGAAATAAAAAAAGTGAATACAGATGAATTTGGTCAAACAAGTTTGATTGAATTAGATACTGTTAGTAAAGAATATACGGAAAATGAACAAGTTAATGTTCGACCTTATGAAATTTATGATATTGAAGTAGAAGCTCTTGGTCTTAATAAAACTAGGATAGAAGGTGCTCAAATATTTGATGATGTTACATCTATTCAAAATATTTATATGTCTTCAATAGATGATAATCAAGAAGTCGATGTAACTAGTATTACACCAAATACTTTATGGGGTGATTATCCTCCTAATATTATTGAAGAACAAGCGGATAATGGAATTGCTCCCATAGTTTTAAAACAAGTGATAATACCTAAATATATAATTGTTCATGATGGGGTTCCCAATAATTCTAGTGCTCCTAATTATCAAGTACCTTTTATAGATTATATTAAAAATGTGGCTAGTAGTGAAATATATAGTACTTGGCCGAAAGAAACTATTAAAGCCAATGTTTTGGCAATTATTTCTTTTACTTTAAATAGAATTTACACAGAATGGTATCGAAATAAAGGTTATGATTTTACTATAACTTCAACTACTAGTTATGATCAAAAATACACCAAAAATGGGACAATTTTTGAACCAATTTCCAATATTGTTGATGAAATATTTGATAATTATATAAAATCGGGAGTTAGAATGGAGCCTTTACTTGCACATTATAAAAGCAATACTTCAGAAAAAGGTTTTTTGAGTCAATGGGGTTCTAAAGAATTAGGGGATAAAGGTTATGATGCCTTAAAAATATTGAAATATTATTATGGTGATGATGTTAATATATATAAAGCAGAGGTTACAAATGATTATCCATATTCTTTTAGTTCTACTTTAAAAAAAGGGGATTGCAATAATGATGTTTATTTGTTACAAAATGCCTTAAATTATATTAGATCTAGTTATCCTGGTATACCAATTATAAAAAATCCAACTGGTTATTTTGGAAATGAGACATTTAATGCTGTTAAAGCATTTCAAAAGGCTTTTTCTTTAACTCAAAATGGGGAAGTTAATTATCAAACATGGTATAAAATATCGTATGTTTTAACTGCAGTTAAAGATTTAACTGAAAGTATTTATTAATGAAAAAAACTATCGCTGATAGTTTTTTTACTTGTTATCTTTAATTAGTTGATAAATAGTGCCAATTATTTTCCAAAAAATTATAATCATAATTGGTAAGAAGAATAAAATTTCTACAATAAAATATTCATTTCCTTGTAATAGGCAAGGGTTAAAAAGATTTTTGGTTATTTCTAATTTAGGGTTACAATAACCTAAACTATCTTTTCCTATTGTATAAATGGTTAAAAAGAAAATTGATGTCCATATTATCCAACTAATTATAATTGTTAGATTTAAGGAAGATGATTTAATTTTTAATTTTTTTTGAATTTTATTTTCTAATAATAAATAAATTATAGGAATAATTATAGGTATTAGAAAAGATGCTTTATATAATGTATTTAATATAATATGATTGGCTCTTTCATTCCATATTATTCTAGCAAGCATTTCATTAGGTATTATGAACATTGATAACCAAATTATTTGAATTAGTATTATAATTATTTGAATTAAAATTATTTTTTTAAATTGTATTGATTTCATATTTTTCACCTGTTTTAACAAAGTAATAATATTATAACATTTTTTTTATATAATTGTTATTATTAGAATGATTTTTTGTGAAAAAATTAAATAATTTGAGGTAAGGGATAAGGAATTTATCTAAAGTTTTTATATACCATGTGATAAACATTTTCTTCTATATTATAATTTGTATCTATTAAAAATCCTACTTTTTTGTAACAGTGTATAGCATTGTTATTTGTTTTATAAACATCAACTACAAAGTTTTCTATTTTAAGGATTTCATGTCCATATTCTATAATTCTTTTAATTGCTTCTGTACCATAGTGTTTATTTTGCATAGCAGGGGTAATAGAAATTATAATTTCACCAGTTGTTTCTTTTGTTGGAATTATTTCTATATTTCCAATAAAATCATGTTTTTTTTATCTAGCATGGTGAATATTTCTTTATGTTCGGTACATATATTTTTTAACCATTTTAATATTTGGTCTTGAGTAAAAAGTTTCTTAAATAATTTATTTTGAATATCTGGATTAGTATACATCTTTAAATAATCATTTATTAAATCTTCGGTAACAGAAATATAGTAAATATTTTCTGATTCAAAAATAATGTTTAAATTGTTCATATATAACACCATAATAATTATATATTATAATTTTATTATTAACAAGTAATCAAATAATTAGAAAATTAGTTTATGTAAAATTTTAATTTTGGTATCAATATAATTTAATTTCTTCATTATGATATTTCATAAACTAATGATATAATAAATATATAAGATAATTTGGAGTTGATTGATATGGCGGTTGAAGAATTTATAAAGTATATAAATGATAAAATAGATGATATAAATAAAAAATATCCAAATTCGATTAGTAACGAACAAAAGGAAAACTATATTAAATCTAATGTTAATACAAATATGACTCCAGAAGAAATAGAAAAGAAAAAAATAGAAGTTGATTCTATTGCTGAAGAATATGTTAAAACAATGCAACAACAAATAGAATATTTAAATCAAATGAGCAAAAAGTTTAATGATACAGATTATCAGTTAAGAAATATTGATAATATAGATATATCAACATTAGATTATGATCAAATTGAAAGAATGTTTTTTCACTATAGTTGGAAAAAATTTTTAGAATTATATGATAAAAAAGGTATAGAACCAGATATTGGAGAAAATTCTGATGGAATAGATTTTGAACCGAGTATATTTTTTTCAAAAGGACTTGAAGGTGTTTTAGAACTATGGGATGTTTGGTTGAAATGGCGACTAAATAGACAAAATAATCCGCAATATAAAGGAAATGATTTAGATGAAATTAAAGCAACATCAGAAAGATTTAAAAGTGGTAATATATCCGAAGAAGAAAAACAAAATTGGTATTACTGGATGGATTATCTAAAAGAAAAAAGATATTTATATAATAATGAAATGCTTAAAAAATTATTTGAATATCAATATAATGAAATGATAAATAGTGTTTATTTTATTATGGATTTAAGAGAAAATGATGAATTTATATATAATCAAATAGATGTTAAAAAACAAATGGCCATAGAAAATAGTAAAAAAACTGGTAGAGGTATAGATTCACTAACTTTTGCTCAATATGGAACTTATAGTGATTTTTCTAATCCTATTGTTGATAAATGGAATATGCAGACAATACCTGGAAAACAAATGACAATTGAACCTAGTAGAATAAAAATGGTAAATGTAAAAGGTAATACTGATGTATATTCAATAGTAAAATTTATGTATGATAAATATAAAAAAGAAATACCTTTAGAAAAACAAGTTAAATTTGATATTTTGGATAAATATATAACATATGTTGAAGATAAAAAGAAAAATAATATGAAAAAACAACCAAATGATAATCAAAAGATTGGGTTAACACCAACCTTATTAGAAATATTTAACAATATTGAAAGAGATTCTAAATTTTCTAGTAGTGAATTAGTTAGATATTATCTTAGTATGTCGGAATATCAACAAATGTATAATGATATGAAAATTCAATCAAATAAAATTGAAGAACAAATTTGCCAATTAAGAAAGCAAAATTCTCAAATGAGTGATAATGATTTTTTTAAAACCACTATAAATAATTATTCAAAACAAATTATTGAAATCATAAAAAAAGATTATAAAGATAAATTAACCCCTAAAATAATTGAAAGACTTGATAATTTTAATATTAGTATAATTAACAATTCAGAAGTTCATGGTGATATGACTGCCCATCCGGAAAAATCTATGGTTGAAATAAATGAAGCATATTTTGCTACAGATGTAAAAGATATTGAAAGTAAAATCACTAGAGCAATGGCAACAATACCACATGAAATTTTTCATTTTATATTTAGAATATTAAAAGATGAAAATCATTGTGATGAAAGAATGGTTTATAATTTAGTAGATGGTAGTCAAGCAACTTGTTTAGGTATGACAGGACATATGCTAAATGAAGGAATTGTAGAAAAATTTTCAACTGATTTTTGTAAAAGGAACAATATTTATACAACTATAAATCCATCATATATTCAATTTGTTAATTTATGTAATTATATAATAAAAACTAATCCAGAAATAAATGAATCATTTTTAATACAAAATAACTATGAAGGAATTTTAAATAAATTTTCTAGTGAAGTTAAAGATAAGTATAAAGAAACTGAAAGAATTGAATATTTAAGAAATTTTAAATTAAAAACTACTTCTGGTGAAAGAAGAAAAATTGAAGATTCGGAAGTAGTTAATAGTTATAATGAAAGTGTACAACCTAAATATATAGAACAACCAAATGAAACATTACAAAGTGTGAAAGATGAAAAATCTAGTGAAGATTTACATTCAACTAATAATAAAAAATTAAAACCGTTTTCCCAAAGAAGTCAAATAGAACAAGAAATTTATCAACAAATCAAACAAAAAAATCAAAAAATAAAACAACAAAAAAAGCAATTAAATAAGCCAAAAGTCAAAGTATTATCTACCCAAGAAAATGTTTCAAATAATAATAAAGGTTATACTAATGTAATTTTATTATCAATAATAGTTAGTTTTGTTTGTGGAACATTATTTATGATTGTATATATGATAATTGGGAGGTAATTTTTGTGAATGATGATTTAAGTTTAAAAATATTAGAATCTTATGTTGAAATTGATAAAATACATGATGAAATAAATAATAAATTTTTTAGTTTTATAACCAAAGCTAATGAACTTGTTGAATTATCAGAAGATGATTATCAAATTGAAAAAACATTAAAACTTAATAAAATATCTTTAAAAGGTTATGTTCTTGATTCAGATTGTTGTAAAAGTTTAAATAATACTTATTCAATTGATGAATTAAAAAATTATTTAGCACAATATGAAAAAATATATAATACAGATTATACTAATTATTTTTTAGCTCTTTCGTTATATGAAATGATTGAAGATATTGAAAGATTAGTTGATTCAAAAATTGATTTAGAAATTAAAGAATTGGGTAATATTATACCAAATATAAACGATATAAAAAGTTCAAGTAAAGAAGAATATGAAAAAATGTATTATAATTTTAAAACTCAATTAGATAATTATTTTGAAGAAGGAAAGTTAAATGAAAAATCTTATAATATATGTATACAAATATTAAATGACATAATTAACTATTATATAAGTGGTTATCCTAATGTTCCAAAAGAATATCTATATAAAAATGAAAATGATAATTTATAATGATAAGTTATCGAATTTTAATAAAATAAAAAAATTAAAAAATTTACAAACTAATATTATTTGTTAATAAGAAAAAGTTTTTTAAACCAAATAAAACTACTTTCAATTAGTAGTTTTTATATTATTTTAATTTATAATTAGTATGATACTAGTAAAAAGATAACCTACAACTTTTTTAACAAAATTTATAATTATTATTTTTTCAATACCTTTTTTAAAAATATTTTATTTTCAAATGTTCCTCTTTTTGATTCTTTTTCTTCAGCAATAGTAATAACTTCTTCTAATGTTGAATTTTCTAATTTGGCTAAATATCTAATAACTTCTAATATATCAGCTAATTCTTCTATTCTATCTTTTCCTGTTACATTTAAAACTTCTTGATATTCTTCATATAATTTTTTTTCTAGTTCAACTTTATATTCTTCATCAGTTAGAATCATAGTAATTGGTTCTTCACCATTTGATTTAATTATTTCAGGTATTTTATCTCTTACCAATTTGTTATATATTTGTTCCATATTTCTAATCATTCCTTTCCGTCTCACTGTGTTCGTCTTTAAGAAACAAACGACAATGAAAATAAAATCTTCAA
>CANQHO010000041.1 GCA_947623815.1 uncultured Bacilli bacterium
TAATAATCAAACTATTATAATATGAAAAAAGTAAGTGTTCCTTACTTATTTTCTAGTGTTCTTGACTGAACTGTAACTAGTTATTCCAAGATCTAGCACCGATAATAATTACTAAAAGAATAAATAATACTAAGATAATTGCTGCACCATAGCCACTTCCGTATCCATAACCATTGCCATATCCATACCCGTAACCATTAGGTTGATTACAACCACAACCATAACCTTGGTAACCTCCGTAATAGTACATAAATTCCCTCCTATTCTTTTATCTAATATATTGTATGAAAAATTAAAAAAAACGCTAATGAAAAGTCCTAAATTATAAAAATACTGTTGAAACATTGTCGATTAAAGCATTTTATGATATTATTAAAAATAAGGAGATAGAGAATGAAAAAGGTAAAATATATTTTTCATGGAATGGATAAACCATTACTGATAATAACAATAATTTTATTTTTATTTGGACTTTTAAACATTGTTACGGCATCTAGTCAAGCAACGGTTGTTCATTTAAAAAATTCCGTTTATGATTACTTTTTTAATCAATCTATATATTTATTAGTTGGATTAGTTTTATCCATTATAATATTAAAATTTCCTACTAAATCATACCAATTTTGGGGTAACATAGCCTTTATTGTAGTTGCCATTTTAGCATTGTTAGTATCATTTAATGGAAAAGATGTTGGGGGAAACAAAAACTGGTTACCTATTTTGGGTGGAAGATTTTCCTTACAACCAAGTGAATTTGCCAAACCGGTAGTTATTGTTTGTCTATCAATTTATTTTGAAAAATTTTATCGTAAATTAAGAACTACTAATGTATCCCATTTAAAAATAATTGGTTGGTTACTTTTTGTCGGTTTGTTTTTTCCATTTATAGTTTGTACCCAAAAAGATATGGGGACTACCTTAGTTTTGTTGGCGATTTTTGCTGTAATGTTTTGGTATAGTCCTATTTTAAATCATGAAAAATTAAAAATAGTTGGGATACTAGGCGGATTAGGAATTGCTTTAGTTTTATTGATAATGACTATTTTTCCTAATAAAATACTAACAAAATCCCAACTTAGTCGAATTGGTAATTTTTGGGATCCTTGTAGTCGTTACGAAGAAACGGGTTATCAAATATGTAATGGATATATTGCTATAAATTCTGGTGGTTTATTAGGAGTTGGAATAGGTGAGAGTAAACAAAAATCATATATTCCCGAATCTCATACTGATTCAGTATTTGCCATAATAGCCGAAGAATATGGATTTTTAATATCAACTTTTATTTTATTATGTTATTTATATATACTATATCGAATATTAAAATTAGCCTCTATTTCTTATACCATAAGAGGTAGATATCTATGCTTGGGAATTGCCACCTATTTATTTTTACACATTATAATTAACTTAGGTGGACTATTTGGAGTAATGCCACTTACAGGAATACCACTTCCATTCTTATCATATGGTGGTTCTTATACAATTTCTTTAATTGTTGCTTTAAGTATAGTTCAAAGGGTAAGTATTGAAATAAAAAATAGAAGAATTAGAATAAGTTAGTTGCTAGGAAATAAAAAATGCGTTATAATAAATAATAGGAGGAATGTATGAAAAAAGTAAATAAAAATGTTTGGATTATAGTAGGAATAATAATTATTGTTGCTTTCATTGGAATGTTATTTCTATTAAAAAAAGATAAAACTAAAAATGAAAAGAAAAGTGAATTACTAGATAATAAAGAAGCTGTATCACAAGCAGATATTTTATATGGAAAATTAGATAATACTTATTTTGGAGAAGCCGTATCTTTAGAAGAAGAAAATGGTAAGAAAAAGGTGTATAAAATAGATGGCAAAGATTATAATAAAATTTTAAACTATGAATTTATAAAATATATGTTTACCGATAAAGGATTACTTAGTTATAACAACTTAATGGGAATAATAAACAAAAATGAAGAATACTATCAACCAGTTAAAGAATTAAAAAGAAATGAAACTTGGGAAAGCAGAGATTTCTCTATTGTTAATCAAACAGAAAATGAAATTCAATTTGATATGACTAGTAATTATTGCGTCGATGAAAATTGTGTAACTAAAACAAATAAAAAATCAAGTTTTGTAATTAAAAAAGTAGATGAGGTTTGGAAAATAGACATATTTGAAATAGATGAATAACTCATCTATTTTTTGTATAAAAATAATTATTTGTTCTTTAAAATATTTAAAAGACTTTTAAAATATGATAAACTTAATTAAGAGGGTGGTAATATGTTAAAAGAAGAAGTAGCATTAGCGGATACTTTTACAGTTGTCAACAAAACTATTATCAATGAAAATGACCGTAAAATATTAACTATGTTATATCAACCAATTATCGGTTCTATTGCCACTAGTCTATACTTTGTTTTATGGTCTTATTTAGATAAAAATGAAATTATGTCAACGGAATGGACCCATCATCATTTAGTTACTTCCATGCGTTTAAATTTAGAAGAAATAATAGTAGCTAGAGAAAAACTAGAAGCCATTGGTCTTTTAAAAAGTTATGTAAAAAAAGGCAACATCAATAATTTTGTCTATGAAATGTATTCACCACTTGGTGCTTATGAATTTTTTTTAAACCCCATTTTAAATACAACCCTTTATCATAATGTTGGGCAATTAGAATTTAAAAAAATAAAAGAATACTTTAAAATACCAACGGTCAATCTAAAAGGGTATGAAGAAATAACTTGTAAATTTACCGATGTTTTTGAAACCGTTGATTTTACTAACTATGAAAGTTTAGTAGACGATATAAAAAAAAGTCGGGTAAACGATATGGAGATAGCCTCTACTATAAACTTAGAAAAAATATTTTCAATTATTCCCGAAGAATTATTACATATCAAAAATGTTCCATTAAAAACCAAAGACTTATTACATAAACTATCGTTTATTTATAATTTTGATAATGAACAAATGAGTGAAATTATAATGAACTCTTTAGAAAATAAAAAAATAAATGAAGAAAAATTAAAAGAACAAAGTTTAAAATACTATCAGTTTGAACATTCGGGTAATATGCCAACCTTAGCCTATCGCAATCAACCCGAACATTTAAGAAAAAAGAATAGTTCTAATACTAAAAGAGCCAAAATGATTTATACTTTTGAAACAACTAGTCCTTATGAATTTTTATGTAGTAAACATAATGGGGGAAAACTAACTAAAAACGAAACGGCAATTTTATCATATTTACTAATTGAATTAGGATTAAAACCGGGAGTTGTCAATGTAATAATTGATTACGTATTAAAAGAAAGTGATAATAAATTAGTCAAATCATATGTCGAAATGGTTGCCTTGCAATTTGCGAGAAGTAAAATAGAAACTGTTGAAGATGCTATGAAATTAGCCGAAAAAGAACATAAAAACAAAAGAAAAAAGAAAGATGTTAAAGTAAAATGGTTAGATAAAAATATAACGGAAAAAGAAGCAAGCCAAAGTGAAATACAAGAAATGGAAGCATTATTAAGTAAATACAAGTAGGTGGTAAAATGGAAAAAATAAACAATTGGCAATTTAAAGAAAACGATTTAAAAAAATCTTTTAACCAAGCCTTAAAAAACGAAGAATTTAAAGAATATATATCTAAAATTCATTTGCCAGTAGAAGAACTTATGAAATATACATCCCTTTTAGAAGATAGTTCTAAAGAATATAATAACTGTAAAAAATGTCCCAATATTTTAGCCTGTCAAAATAAAGTCCAAGGATATGCATACTTACCAGAAATAAAAAATAAAAAATTATATTTTTCTTATCAAGCCTGTAAATATCAAAATAAATATTTAAAAGAAGTATCTTATTTAAAAAACATATATACCTTTGATATTCCCGATGCGATAAAAGAGGCTAAAATGAAAAATATTTATAAAAAAGATGCCAGTAGATTTCCGGTTATTACTTGGTTATCTAACTTTATAGATGATTATCAAAATAACAATGCCAAAAAAGGACTTTATTTACACGGTAGTTTTGGTTCAGGAAAAACATATTTAGTTTCCGCGGCCTTTAACGAACTAGCCAAACAAGGAGTAAAAAGTGCCATTGTCTTTTGGCCAGAATTTTTAAACGAATTAAAAGGAACATTCAACAATTATAATAATGATTATATCGAGTTAATAAATAAAATAAAAAAAGCCCCTTTATTACTTATCGATGATTTAGGAGCCGAAAATTTAACGGCTTGGGCTAGAGATGATGTGTTGTGTCAAGTATTACAATATCGCATGGATAATCATTTAATTACCTTTATAACAACTAATTTTGACTTAGATGGATTAGAAAATCATTTAAGTTTAAATGGTAAAGATATTTTAAAAGCCAGACGTTTGATGGAAAGAATTAAACAACTAATGGTTCCAATGGAACTAACCAGTAAAAATTTGAGAAATTAGGAGTAAACATGAAAAAAAATAAGTCAGTATTAAATATAAACAAAATTGCCAAAAAAATAGATTATATGATAAATGAAGAAGATAATATAACTAAAAAAATAGAAATTTTAAGACAAAATATTAAACTTTTAGATAGTAAAGTGGCATTAAAAGTCCTAAATAAAATTATCAAAAGACATGAAGAAAATTTAGCCAAGATAGTTTCTAAAATGGAATATTATCAACTAACAGATAACACCCTTTCTTATCGGAGTAGTGAAATTGTATTTCAAAAAGAAAATGATTTATTGACTAGATTAAAAACTGAGGCCGCTTATTTTTCCATAGCCAGTCGAGAAATAGACAAAATGTTAAAAAGATATCCTAAACCAGTATTATCTTTATCTTTAAAAGAACAGGAAATTTTATGTGAATTAACTAAAGATCCTAAATTATTTAATTACAATGAATTTAAAGAATTAGATAAAATAAACCGATTAGATGAAATAAAAATAGAAATAATGTTACCCCTTAAACAAGCGAGAAGAATAATAAAAAATCTAAGATATAAAGAAAAAAATGATAAGGTAAAATTAACCTTAGAAGAAGAAGAAATAAAAGAATATCAAGAAAATATCAAAAGATTATGTAATTACTTTATTCAATATATAAACTCGATTGCGGTATATGAACATTATGAAATGAAAAAGAAACAAAAAGAAAATCAAAAAATTATCGATGAATATATTTTGTCCGAAGAAAATAAAAATAAAATCAAATATTTTATCGATGACGATGATAATTTAATGCCGAAAGAAGATATGGTATTTTGTTATAAATATATTTTATATAAAGGAGATATTTTAGAATTTTTACCCCTTTTATATGAAAAAAAAGATATATTATTTTCCAAAATTGATGACGATAAAATAAATAGTACCATTAAAAGTTTTTTAGACATAATTAAAATTAGAAAAAGTTTTTTGAAAAAAGATAGTATAGAAAGAAATCTTTTAAAAGATTTTGAAAAGAATTTGAAAAAAGATCTTCGTCAATTAAAAAAATTTGAAGAAAATGAAGATGAAAAATGGTGTCGACTTTTTAAACTTTGTAGAGATAAAAAATATTCCGCTAACTTACTTTGTGAAAGTATTAAAGAAAATCCCTATGGTATTTTAAAAAAATATATCAACAAAAATTATTTTGAATATATTTTAGAACAATATTTTAACTTTATACTAAATAAAAGCAAAGGTTTTTCTAAAGAAGAAGAAGCAAAATACAATGAACAAAAAGAATATTTTGAAAAATTATTACTAACTAGTTTACAAGAATTAAAAAATGATGTAAAAGCGGATTATTTAAAAATAAATTTAGAATATTATTACAATAATTTTTTAAGAATTAGTGAAAAAAATGATATTCCTATTGAACATCAAAAATATGTTTTAGGCTGTTTACAATCATTATTAAATATTTTATCAGTTTCTATCGAAAATAACAATAAATTAAAAAAAGATTTGTCTAAACATTATATTATGACTATCGATGGTGATGAAACTAGAATATGTGAAGATGCCTTTTCTGTTTTAGAAAAAGCAGGTACTTATGAATTTGTTGTCTATGTAATGGATGTTGTTCACATATGTCCATTTGATGATGAATTAGAAGATAAATATTTAGCCAATCAAAGAATTATGTCTAAAAATCAAAGAAAGATGCTTTCTTTAAATCAAGGAAGAAATAAAAATGTAATTGCTTATATCTTTGAACTAGATAAAGAAACATTAAAACCAATTGATTTTAGAGTTCAAAAAGATAGAATCATGATAAATAAAAATTATACTTATACTGAATTTAATCAAATTATTAGTAACTTAGAAGATAATAAACATAAAGAAAAGATAGAAAGTATATTAAAGTTTTTAAAACAGGCCAAAAACTTAAATCAATGTAAAGTAAAAATAGATGAAGCCGCCTCGATATTAGAAGCCTTAATTATATTTTTTCAAAACTTATATTGTGATGAATGTGAAAAGAATGCTTATCCAGTCATTTATAATGAATACGATTGGGTTGATGAAGAACATAAAGGAGTTGTTTATAGTCCATATCGCACGAATAATCAAAGATTATCAATAACATCACCAATTAGAAAATTTGATTCTTACATTAACCAATTATTAAGTATATGGTATTTTGTTCAAAACAAAATCAAAACCCCAAATGATTTAGAAAAAGCCTTAAACTTTGTGACCGAATATGTGGAAATATTAAACAGTAAAGAAAGAAATAAACAAAAAACATTATAGGAGATTTCATGGAGGATATATATTACGAAGACATACCACTTCCTTTTTCTGAAAAAGAAACCAGACAATACTTTAAAAAAATGAATGATGGTGATTTAAAATTAAGAGAAACTTTAATAAAACATAATATTCGTTTAGTTATTAAAATTGTAAATAGAAGATATTGTAATAGTATGATAGAAAAAAATGATTTGGTTTCAATTGGAATAATTGGGCTTATCAAGGCAGTAGATACTTTTGATGTAGAAAAAAATACACAATTTTCTAGTTATGCGGTAAAATGTATCGATAATGAAATACTGATGTTTTTTAGAAAAAATACTAAATATTTTAATGATTGGAGTTTAAATAAAGGTATTTTAAATAATAAAACTGGGCAAGAAGTTACTTTAGAAGAATTATTATATGATGATGATGATTTTACCATCCAATCAGAAAATAGAGAAATATATAAAATAATTCAAGAAATAATTAGTACTTTAACGGAAAAGGAAAAAATTATTATTGAAAATCATTATGGATTTAATGATGATAAAATATTAACCCAAAGAGAAATTGCTAGGCAATTGGGAGTAAGTCAGGCATCTATATCACGAATAGAAAATAAAGCATTAAATAAAATAAAAATAAAATTACAAGATTTAAAACTGATAGAAATTTCAAGTGAAAAAAAGAAAATCAAAAAATAATTTTTATCATTTACTTTAAAGTAAAAACATTGACAAATTAAAATTGAATTCTTATAATAAAGTAGACATAAAAGAGGAGCGAGAGTAAATGAAAAAAAAAGAGTATCGTGTCGATAAAAAATTTGATGTTATTAGTATGCAAGAATTTGTTTATAAATATTTAGAAACGGATCATAGTTGTCGAAATTTAAGACATTGTGGATTAAAACAATTTAATAATCCTTTAGTCATCAGAGTGGCTAATGATATTGCTTATAGACACATAGATTTAATTAGGGAAAGAGAAATATTAGTAGTTAGTGATAGTAGGGGAGATTTAGCCAGTTATATAAATCCTAACTTAATAAAAAGTATTTTTCAAGTAAAACAAATAGAAGAAGAAATAAAAGAATTAGAAAAAAAACATGTAATTGGATTAGAAAACTTAGAAGAATTTTATCAAAACGTTATTAGTAGATTGCACTTATTAAATAAAGAAAAAGATTTATTAGAAAAAATGTATGGTCATAATAAAGATATATTTTTATTCTTAGGGGGACAAGAAAAAATAGACCAAATAAATGATAGTGTCAAAGAAAATGGTGAGATAGATGGATTACCAAGAATTAAACGAAAAACTTTTTGTATTACAAATGAAACTAGCCATGACTAAACGAGCCAACAAAGATATAACACCAATAAAAGAAGAAATAGAACAATATCAAAATTTAGTTAAAAAAATTTTAGAAGAACAGAAAGGAGTTGATCAAGGTGATCAACATCAAAGAAAATGAAAAGTTAAACACTTTGAATCATAGTTGTGCCCACGTTTTAGCCCAAGCAATTAAAAGATTATACCCCGATGCTTTATTTTGGGTTGGACCGGTTATTGAAGGTGGTTTTTATTATGATATAGATATTCCAAGCCATACTGTAACGGAAGATGATTTACCTATTATTGAAAAAGAAATGAAAAAAATTGTCAAAGAAGACAAATTGATAAAAAGAAAAGAAATAACTAAAGAAGAAGCGTTAAATATATTTAAAGATAACAGGTATAAAGTTGATTTAATTGAAAATTTTCCGAAAGATGAAATTATTTCTACTTACCAACAAGGAGAATTTATCGATTTATGTCGGGGACCGCATGTTAAAAGTACAAAACTTTGTAAGCATTTTAAACTTTTAAAAGTGAGTGGGGCTTATTTTAAAGGGGATTCTAAAAATAAAATGTTACAAAGAATATATGGAATTTGTTTTGATAATGCGGAAGATTTACAAGAACATTTACATTTATTAGAAGAGGCTAAGGAACGTGATCATCGAAACTTAGGTAAGGACTTAGAAATATTTATGACCGATAATTTAGTTGGTCGAGGACTTCCTATGTTTTTACCTAATGGATATATAATTTGGGAAGAATTGGAAAATTATATTAGAAATAAAGAGAGAAAAGCCGGTTATTTACATGTTATGACACCTTGTGTTGGCAATGTAGAACTATATAAAACATCTGGTCATTTTGATCATTACCAAGAAAATATGTTTCCGGTTATGGAAGTGGAAGGGGAATCATTTGTCTTAAGACCTATGAATTGTCCACATCATATGATGATTTATGCGAATAAATTACATTCATATAAAGAACTTCCAATTAGAATTGGTGAAATAGCCCATGACTTTAGATATGAAGCCAGTGGGGCGTTAAAAGGAATTGAAAGAGCCAGACATTTTTGTCAAAATGATGCCCATATATTTGTTACTAAAGAACAAATCAAAGATGAATTTAAAAGAGTAGTCGATTTGATTTTTGATGTGTATAAAGATTTTAATATTAAAGATTATAAATGTGTATTATCACTTAGAGATCCTAATGATAAAGTTAAATATTATCCAGATGATAGAATGTGGAATCAAGCGGAAAATGAACTTAGGGAAGTTTTAAAAAAATTAAAAATAGATTATACCGAAGAAATAGGGGAGGCGGCTTTTTACGGACCAAAATTGGATGTCAATGTAACGCCGGCTATTGGAAATCCCATTACGTTATCAACTTGCCAATTAGATTTTTGTTTACCAGCAAAGTTTGATTTAAAATATGTTGATTCTGATGGGACTAAAAAAACTCCGGTTGTATTACATCGGGCAATTTTAGGTTCTTTAGATAGATTTATTGCTTATATTTTAGAAGAAACTAAAGGATGTTTACCAACTTGGCTTAGTCCAATTCAAGTCAATATTATTCCGGTCAATTTTGAAAAACATAAAAAGTATGCTGATGAAATTTATCAAAAATTAGATGATTTAGATATTAGAGTAAATTTGGATAATAGAGATGAAAAACTTAGTTATAAAATGCGGGAAAGTCAAACTAAAAAGATACCATTTACTATAATATTAGGGGAAGAAGAAATAAAAAATAAAACGGTTTCTTATCGCTTACATGGTTCTAAAGATACCAAAACAGTTGATGTTTGTGAATTTATAGAAATTATAACAGAAACTATAAAAAATAAAAAATAGAGTCTTGATAAGGCTCTTTTTTGTCATATATGTTTTTAAATATCATAAATTTTATTAGATAAGACCAGGAGGAGACATATGATAAATAAAAAAAATTTATGGTTTTTAACTTTGTTTAGTTTGATTTTAGTATTGAGTGTGTATTATATAACTATGCCATCTGAGTTATTACTTACTAATAGTAACAATTATTTAAAAACTGAGGAGGATAAACAGGAAGAAATAAAAACAACGGTAAAGGAAAGTAGTGTTATAACAGCTTTAAAAATTGCGAATGAAGAGGAAATGCAGGAAGAGTTGGATGCTTTAAAATTAGTTTTGAGTGATAATAAATCGAGTGCCAATGAAAAAAATGAAGCATTTGATAAAATGAAAAATATCAATCAGTTAAAAACCGAAGAAGAGGCTATTGTTAAAAAAATCAAAGAAAAATATGAACTTGATTCTTTTGTCAAAATAGAAGGTAATTCAGTTAAAGTGGTTATTAACTTAGAAAAACACGATAAGGAGTTAGCAAATAATATTATGCGAACGGTTCAAGAAAATTTTGATTCCGCTGTTTATGTAAGTGTTGAATTTAAACAATAAAAATCTAGGAAACTAGGTTTTTTTAAGGTACTTAATTTCTTTTGGTACATAAAATAATATGAGAAAGCATAAACCACCCAACTTAGGAAGTGAGGGAAGTATATGGATAAAAAAATTTTAACCAAAAGAGAAAAAGAAGTTTTTGATTTATTGATTCAAAATTATACTACTTTAGAAATTGCTAGTAAATTATCTATTAGTGAAAAAACTGTTAGAAATCATATATCTAATGTGATGCAGAAATTGGGGGTTAAAGGTCGTGCTAGTGCTGTGGTTGAACTTTTAAAACTTGGGGAACTTTCATTATAAAAATCGCATGAAAATGTGATTTTTTTCATATTATGAGATAGGTGATATCATGCTAAAAAGAAAAATGCTAAGAAAATTGTTAGTGACAAGTTCGGCTTTGTTTGCCTTTATACTAATGTGTATGTTACCCAAAAAAGATAATTTGAAAGTTAAACAGGAATTAACTTATGTAGATAATAATGTTTATAAAACGGTTGTTTATTTGTTGGATAATCATAATTATTTAGGTAAGACTAAAATTGTAAGTTCTAGTAATGATACTTTAAAACAGATTAAAATGGCTTTGGAAACTTTGATAGTTGGTAAAAATGAAAGTAAATTACCAAGTGGTTTTAGGGCTATTATACCTAGTGATACTACTATTAAAAGTATTAAGTTAAATAATAAAATTGTCAAAGTGGATTTTTCTAAGGAGTTTTTAGATGTTGATGAAAAAAATGAAGAAAAGATAGTTGAGGCGGTTGTTTATACATTAACTAGTTTTGAAGAGGTTGATAAAGTAATTATTTATGTTGATGGTAAGGTTTTAACTAAACTACCTAAAAGTGGTTTAAATTTACCTAGTACTTTAGATAGAAGTTTTGGTATAAATAAAGAATATGATATAAAAACTTATAAAGATATTGAAGCAATAACGGTTTATTATTTAAGTAAATATAATGATGAAGAATATTATATTCCGGTGACTAAGTATACAAATAGTAAAAAAGAAAAGTCAGATTTAATTATTGAGGCATTGACTATTGGATCTAGTGATAATCATTTAATGAGTTATTTAAATTATAATACTAAACTTTTAAATATGGAAAAAAAGGATGATTTATATATACTTTCTTTTGATGAAAATATTTTTGAAAATCAATTAAATAAAAAAATTGCTGATCAAGTGTTAAATTCTATTTCTTTTTCGATGGCTGATACTTATCATGCCAAGGAGGTTAAATTTCAATATGGTGAACAAGAAATTTGTTACAGTTCAGTCAAGAGATAGATAAATAAATCTATCTTTTTAAGTTCTATTATACCTGAAAATAAAGGAAAAT
>CANQHO010000042.1 GCA_947623815.1 uncultured Bacilli bacterium
ATATTGTATATTAAAGGTGTTTCATTAGTTCTTTTCTACACAATTTCTTTACTTTCACTTTTGAGGGTATGAGTTGGTCCTACTTCACCAGTTAATCCTGTTGGTCCAGTTGGTCCTGTTTCTCCAGTTAACCCTGTTGGACCAGTTGGTCCAGTTTCTCCGGTTAAACCTGTTGGACCGGTTGGTCCTACTTCACCAGTTAATCCCGTTGGACCTGTCGGTCCTACTTCACCAGTCAATCCTGTTGGTCCAGTTGGTCCTGTTTCTCCAGTTAACCCTGTTGGACCAGTTGGTCCTATTTCTCCGGTTAAACCTGTCGGACCAGTTGGTCCCGTTTCTCCGGTTAAACCTGTCGGACCAGTTGGTCCTACTTCACCAGTTAATCCTGTCGGACCAGTTGGACCAGTAACACCTGTTGATCCAGTGGGCCCGATAGGACCAGTTGCTTAAATATTATTAACCCATTATTTTAATAATTTTTTATTATCTTCAGCTATATAACTAACTGCTTTTTCAATAAAATCATTGATTTTGTTTTGATATAATAACAGAATTTTTTTAGCCACATCTCTTACTTCTTGCACTTCTATACCTAAAAACTCCGCAACAGTTTCTGTCGAATAATATTTTTCATCATTGTATCCTAATAACAAACAAATAATGACTGCTTCTTTAGGTTCCAAAACTTGTAACATATCCGTAAAATTGGCGGTTTTAAGTAAATTTAAAATCTTAATATAATCATCTTTAGTAAGAATATCTTTAGAATCTTCTTCCTTTATAACTTCTTGTTTACCATCAATAGAACCATTAGCTTTAGAAACCCATCTTTTTAATTTAGGCATTATTCTAGTCTTTAAAATTTTATTATAGTCTTCATTTTTATAAAATTCTTCTAAACTATTATTTCCATTTAAATCTTCACCAAATCGCAAAAATATTATTTTTTGTTCATCTTCTGGTAACTTTGAAATTTCCTTTCTAATAATTTCCTCATTTCCGGGAATTAAATCATATATTGATTTTGCTTTTTTGGGCATAGTTTCCCTCCTTTTACTATTTAACTATTATACGAAAGTTTTTTCAAACAATCAAGTCCTAAATTTTTTTAAATGTTTTTATATTTTCCTTAGTCTTACTAAACAATAACTGTTCTACTTTAGGAATGATGTTATTAAACAAAATATATTCTTGCTTTATTATCCCCTTTATATAATTTATCAAAGTATTCATATACTTCCTTTTTCGATAAAACATTTGGTAAATTTTCTTCTATAAATAAACTACTCATAATGTTCCTCTTTTCCAATTTAATAACTTTATATTAACATTTTTTAAAAAAAATACAAAAAAAGAATATATAATAATGGAGGTCCATATGGAAAAAATAAAATTTAATATTATCAATAAATATAATGTTGATAATAAATCGTTTGAAGAATTAAAACAAGTATTTAATCAAAAATTATTTAATGTCATAACCGAATTAGAAAAAGATGTCGATGAATAGAACCGCTATTTATCTTAGACTATCTAAAGAAGATTTAGACAAATTTGAAAATGTATCCGAAAGTATCAAAAATCAAAAACGAATGTTACTAAAAAAAATAAAGCAAGAAAACTGGCAATTACAAGATATTTATATCGACGAAGACTATTCGGGAATTGACAATAAAAGACCCGAATTTAATCGTTTGATTAAAAACTGTGAAAATCAAAAAATAGATATAGTTTTATGTAAAAGTCAATCGCGATTTTCTAGAGATATGGAAGTAATTGAAAAATATCTTCACAACAAATTCATCCTTTGGAATGTCCGATTTGTCAGTTTAGTAGATAATGCTGATACAGATAATATCGGCAATAAAAAAAGTCGCCAAATTAACGGTTTAGTTAACGAATGGTATTTAGAAGATACATCATTAAATATCAAAGCCACTTTAAAAAATAAAAAAGAAGCCGGACTTTTTACCGGTCCATTTGCGCCGTTTGGTTATCAAAAAGATTTAGAAAATAAAAACAACTTAGTAATAGATAAAAAAGCCGCCTTAATAGTTAAAAAAATATTTAATCTTTATAGCCAAGGCTTTAGTTATCAAAAAATTGCTAGTTACTTAAATAAACAAAAAATTCCTAGTCCATATGAATATAAAAAACAAAATGGATCAAAATTTACTTTATCTAACAACACTTTAAAAACTGATTACATTTTTAAAAAAGGTAATTATAACCTAATTGTAAAAATTGAAAACCTCAGTTTAAATAACCTTTCCAATATCAAACTGGTAAGTACTTTTAATGACAATAAAAATATTGATATTCAAATTAAAAAAATTGATAAAAATATCCTTCTTTTTGATAATAAAAACCAATTAAAAAATGATAACTATATAAAAAGTCCTTTAACTTGTATTATTCCCTATTTTAAAAAAATGTCTTCTATTCAATATGAATTAGAAGTTAAAACCTATCAAAATAAAAAATACCAATATTTAACTAATTACCCTTTAAAATTACCAATCAGTATTCAAACTATCATTCAAAAAAAGACTAATTGGACCGAAAAAACTATTTCCAATATTTTAAAAAATGAAATATATATTGGAAATATGGTCCAAGGTAAATACTATAAAAAATCTTATAAAAATAAAAAAGTAATTATGAAAAAACCTAAAGATTGGATTGTTGTTAAAAATACTCATGAAGCCATTATCGATAAAAAAACATGGGACCAAGTTCAAGAAAGGAAAAAAAATAAAATTCGAATTGATAGAAAAACTAACAATTTAAATCCATTAAGTCAAAAAGTTGTTTGTAATATCTGTCATAATTTTTTTATCAAAACATCAAACACCAACCATAAATATGAATACTTAATTTGTAAAGATAAAAAAAATAAATGGGTTAATTGTAATAACAAAAATTCTATCAGATTAGATACTTTAAATAATATAATTATTCAAGAATTGAACAAATTCATTGTTCAATTAAAAGATGATACCATTTTAAAAAAACTTAATAGTTTTAATAAAAATAATAATCTATTTAAAAAAATAAATATAATAAAAAAAGAATATCAAAAAAATAATGATTTGATTTCTTTAAAAACCAATTTTTTTAGTAATATATATGAAGATAAAGTAAAAAAAACAATTACGGAACAACAATTTGATTTTTTAAATCAAAAATATTTAAAAGAAATAAACGATTTAAAAAATCAAAACCAGTTTCTTTTAAAAAAAATAAAAGAATTAGAAAATAAATTTTTAAAAGTAAATATTTTAAATACTGATATTACCTTTCTTACTTTAAACATAATCAATGAATTTATTGATAAAATTTATATCGACAAAATAGATAACCAAAATAGAAATATTGTTATAGTTTGGAAATTTTAATGGGTTGCTAATTCTTAATCAGTTGGTCCGGTTGGTCCCACTGAACCAGTTGGACCTGTTTCTCCTGCTGGTATTACAAAACTAAGTATAGCATTGCCACTGGTTCCTGTATTGGTTACACTAGCAGCTGTTCCGGGAACACCAGTTGTTGTCGAACCAACTGTTACTGTAGCCGGTCCTTGAGGTCCCGTAGGTCCAGTTGGCCCAATAGCCACTGGCTTACAACATTTACTATCTTGTTCTATTTTTTGATATATTCTTTGATACATTTCATTATTTTCACAATTATTTCCAAACATCTTATCATCCTTTCTATTATAAAATATGAAAAAAAGTTTTTTCTGCATATTACAATTATCTAAATTTTTTACAATTTTATATTCTTTAAAAATATAGTATAATATTTAAAGAAAGAAAAGGTGAAGTTTATGGAAATGGTTGATATTTACGATGGTAAAAAAAATAAAACTGGTAAAACAGTTGAAAGAAGTGAAAAACCAATATTAGGAGAATACAGACTATCTATTCATATTTGGATTACTAACAGTAAGGGAGAACTTTTAATTCAAAGAAGATCCCCAAACAAAAAAATGTTTCCCAATATGTGGAATGAAACTGGTGGGGCGGCCGCTTCTGGTGAAACTAGTGAAATAACTTGTGCAAGAGAATTCGAAGAAGAATTAGGAGTTAAACCCGACATGAGTAAAGCGGAACTTATTGGAACTATAAAGAGAAAATTTGATTATATTGATGTTTGGCATATCGAACAAGATATTGATTTAAATGGTATCAATATGCAAGAAGATGAAGTAAGTGAAGTCAAATATGTAACTTTAGAAGAACTAAATCAAATTATCGAAAACAAAGAATTTGTACCCACTATTGGTCCTAGTTTAAATATGTTTTTAAATTATATGGAAATGATTAAAGAATAGAAACTATTTTTTATCAACTTTATGTTGAACTTAAAAAAAAGAAGCCACTAAAACAAAGACTTCTTAATAAAAAGTTCAACATTTTTTTGACAAATCCATATAATAATTCAATTTAAATTACAATGATTACCAACCTGCTTAAAATACTATTAAACTTTTTTTGTATTTACCTGATGATAATATTCTACCATTTTTCTATCATAAAAATCTAATTGACCACTAGGCAATACTAATACTCTTTCAATATCTAAATTATCTACAAATTCTGGATTATGAGATACAACTAACATTGTTCCTTTAAAATCTTTAAATGTTTCAGCAATTATTTTTTGAGTTTCTGGATCCAAATGATTGGTTGGTTCATCTAACATCAACATATTAGCCCCGGTTAAAGATAACTTGGCTAGGGCCACTCGACTTTTTTCTCCGGGAGATAAAATAGAAACTTTTTTGAATACATCATCCCCATAAAATAAAAATCTACCTAAAATATTTCTTATTCGATTATTAGAAAGAGGTACATCGGAAAAATTGTCTATTATAGATTTATTATTATCTAATAATTCATGTTCTTGAGCGTAATAACCTAAATCTGTTTTATTTCCAATTTGTATTTCACCACTATCTGGAACTAATTGTCCCGCAATTAACTTTAATAAAGTAGATTTTCCAACTCCATTTTCTCCAACAATCAAAAACTTTTCTCCCCGTTTTAATTCAAATGACAAATTATGAATTATATCTTGTTTAGAATTTTTATCATATTTAAAAGATAAATCATTTACATTTAATGGAAAGTTGTTACTTTCTCTAAGCATTTCCATTCTAATTTGGGCTTTTTTTTGCTTGGGTGTTACTTCTATCTTATTAGATATTATTTTTTCTAATTTCTTTTCTCTATCCTGCGCCATTCTTTTTCTTTTTCCAGAAGCAGATTGGTATTTATCAACTATTTCTTGTAACCTTTTTATTTCTTTTTCTTGTTGTTCCGCTAATTTAAGTAAATTTTTTTCTTTTTCTTCATGTAGTTTCACAAAATGATTATAGTTACCATCATACAATTCCATTTTTTTAGTTCTTTTATCCAAAAATAATATTTTTGTAGTTATTTCATTTAAAAAATCAATATCATGTGAAATGACATAAACACTACCTTTATAATTTTTTAAAAAATTACAGACAAACTGCTTACTATCACTATCTAAATGATTAGTTGGTTCATCCAATAAAATTACTTCAGGCATGGAATAAAGCAGTCTAGCAAATGCCACTTTCGATTTTTGTCCTCCAGATAACTCATTCAATTTTTTATTAAGTAAATCATCGGTAATAGCCATACCACTAATAATTTTTAAAAGTTCTGTATCTGCACTGTAAAAATTCCAATATTCTAATCTATTTTGTAATTTATCTACTTTATTAAATAATTCTCTCTGTTTATTTTCTGATTGTTCTATGGCAATTTGTTCATATATTTGTTGTAGTTTTTCATTTAATTGGATTAAAGGTCTACCAGATAAAAGGAAATCAAAAACAGTTATGTCCATAGAAGGAACTTCATCACTAATAACTTGTGGAAGCCATCCTTTTCTTATATTATTTTTAAATCTAATCTTCCCACTATCCGGAGAAATTAAACCTAACAGCACTTTAAAAAATGTTGTTTTACCAGCCCCATTAACCCCAACTATACCAACTTTTTCATTTTCTGGAATATTTAAGTTTATATCATTAAATATTTTTTGAACTCCAAAAGACAAAGTCAAATCTTTAATCTCCATAAAATTTAATCTCCTTTTTACAAGTAAAGTTGATTTTAAACATTTAAGTATATTGTACAAAATTTGCATATAAAATGCAAGAATTTTTTAAGTTCATTGTATATAATTATTAGTAAAAGATAAGGAACTATAGTATAATATTTAAAGAAAGAAAAGGTGAAGTTTATGGAAATAGTTGATATTTACGATGGTAAAAAAAATAAAACTGGTAAAACCGTTGAAAGAAGTGAAAAACCAATATTAGGAGAATACAGGCTATCTATTCATATTTGGATTACTAACAGTAAGGGAGAACTTTTAATTCAAAGAAGATCCCCAAACAAAAAAATGTTTCCCAATATGTGGAATGAAACTGGTGGGGCGGCCGCTTCTGGTGAAACTAGTGAAATAACTTGTGCAAGAGAATTCGAAGAAGAATTAGGAGTTAAACCCGACATGAGTAAAGCGGAACTTATTGGAACTATAAAGAGAAAATTTGATTATGTTGATGTTTGGCATATCGAACAAGATATTGATTTAAATGATATCAACATGCAAGAAGATGAAGTAAGTGAAGTCAAATATGTAACTTTAGAAGAACTAAATCAAATTATTGAAAACAAAGAATTTGTACCTACTATTGGTCCTAGTTTAAATATGTTTTTAAATTATATGGAAATGATTAAAGAATAGAAATTATTTTTTAATTTTTTTATTATGATAGTACTTCACAAAACAATAAAAAATCAAAACAAAAAAGTTATCCTCTGGATAATATTAAATTTAGCAGCAATATATAATGTTGTTTGTAATAAAAATAAATTAATATAAATAATAAATTAACACCAGAAAAAACTCATTTTTTAACATCTTATTTTACAAGATGTTTTTATTTTGAATTATCTTCTTTAAATAATAAAGCAATATCTATATCAAGTACTAAAGCTAACCTCCATAATGTACCAAGACTAAATGTTTGGTGATTTTTACTTTCAATATTTGAAATAAACTGTGTTGAGTAGTCCATTTTAGTAGCAAGTTGTTCTTGAGTAAGACCTTTTTCTTTTCTTATCTTTTTGATGTTTTTAGAAACTAATTCATATACATAATTTTCATCATTTCTATTAAACAATAATACCACCACCCAACATTAGTATTCCCTAATAATATTTTCCCATTAAAAAAAGCAAATTAACTTACTCTATTCGAGTAAGTTATGGTATAATAAATTTGTAAGTTATACAACTTGCAAGAAAATATTCTTGTATAGATATTTTCAGAGGAGTGAAAGGAGGTAAATATTGGAAACTAAATTTTGTGAATTCTGTGGCAATAAAGTTGCAATAGACGCAGTCATTTGTCCAAAATGCGGAAAACAACTTGAAGAGTTAAAAACAGAAGAACATAAATCAAATCCACAAGTTGTAATTAACAATAATAATACTGTTGGTGGCAATGTTGGTCGAAAAGAATGTGATAAATGGGTTGCATTTCTATTATGTTTCTTTTTAGGTTGGCTTGGTGTTCATAAGTTTTATGAAGGAAAAGCTGGTTTAGGAATATTATATGTATTTACTATTGGACTATTTGGTATAGGTATATTTGTAGATATAATAACAATACTATGTAAGCCAAATCCATATTATGTATAGGAGGTAAAATATTATGGATAATAAAAAATTTTGTAAATTTTGTGGAAAAGAAATAGAAAAAGAAAGTATTGTATGTCCTCATTGTGGTAGACAATTAAAAGAGATTAAAAACCAAGGAGAAAAAACAAAAGATGTTAAAGCAAAGGAAGTTGAAAAACCTAAATTTTATGCTCAAGAGTGGTTTATGTGGTTGATGTTAGTATTCTTCGCACCTATTGGAATATTCCTTATGTGGAAATTTAATGATAAAATGCAAAAAAAATCAAAAATTATTTTAACCATAGTATTTGCCATTTTATTTATTTTCATACTTGTAATTGGAAATAGCGAAAGTGAGGATAATGACAACAATACCTATGAAACTAATAAAAAAATAACTGTTGAAGTTACAGATTTTAGCTCTATGACAACAGCCGAAATAGATTCATGGTGTAATGAGAAAAAAGTAAATTGTAAAATAACAGAAGAATATTCTGACACAGTAGAAAAAGGAAAATTTGTAAGCCAAAGTGTTGAGAGTTCTAAAACTATTTATGAGGGTGAAAAAATAACAATTATATTCTCATTAGGGAAAGAGCCAACTGTCAGTCAAACGAATGCACTAAAAAAAGCAGAATCATATTCAAAAAATATGCACATGTCAAAGTCTAAAATATACCAACAATTAACATCGGAATATGGTGAAGGCTTTACAGAAGAAGAAGCTCAATATGCTATTGATAATCTAGTTGCGGATTATAAAGCAAACGCATTAGAAAAAGCAAAGAGTTATCAAACAACAATGAATATGTCAAAATCTAAAATATATCAACAATTAACATCAGAATATGGTGAAGGCTTTACAGCAAAAGAAGCTCAATATGCTATTGATCACCTAGATGATTAAATATAAATTTTAAAGAAATAAGAAATGAAAAATAAAAGGGATCTACTTGTGATCTCTTTTATTATAGAATTAGAAAGCCTTATTGCTTTCAATGTAGCAATTATTCTAGTTGGCCCAATAGCCACTGGTTTACAACATTTACTATCTTGTTCTATTTTTTGATATATTCTTTGATACATTTCATTATTTTCACAATTATTTCTAAACTTTTTATCATCCTTTATATGATAAAAAGTTTTTTTACATAATAATTATCTAAATTTTTAACGATATCCTTTTCATTTTATATTATTTAAAAACATACAATTTAATAAGAAAAGGTGATACTATGTATTTAATTACAAATGCCGTATTTGCTTTAATGATTGGTTTTTTATTTTCGGTCTGTTTTGGTATTATTTTAATACCTTTTTTAAAAAAATTAAAAGCCAATCAACATGTCAGTGTTTATTTAAAAGAAAGTCATCAAAAAAAAGAAGGAACTCCTACCATGGGTGGTTTAATTTTTATTATCCCGCCTATTTTATCTTTTTTACTTCTTTATGGATTAAATAAAGTTACTATCACTTATAATACTTTAATAGTTTTAATAACCTTTATAGGTTATGCTTTAATCGGAATTACTGATGATTTACTAATAATATTTAAAGGTAATAATGATGGTTTAACCGAAAAACAAAAAATAATTTCCCAACTTATTATTGCCATTATCTTTTTTTACCTTTTTATCAAAGCCGGTAATGAACCATTACTTTGGATTCACGCTATCAATTTCAAAAAAAATATCGGTTGGTTTTATGGTTTATTTATTTTGTTTTTATTGGTTGCTAGTTCCAATGCGGTTAATCTAACTGATGGTTTGGATGGTTTAGCGGGGGGTCTTTCTTTTATTGCCATTACGGTATTTGGTATTATAACTTACTACACTTCTTGGTTAGATGGTTACAATGATATTGCTTTATTTTTGTTTTTGTTGGCCGGATCTATCTTGGGTTTTTTAGTTTTTAATGTCAGTCCAGCTAGAATATTCATGGGTGATACTGGTTCTTTAGCCTTAGGGGGTATTTTAGGAAGTATTGCAATCGAAACAAGACACGAATTACTTTTAGCCATTATCGGTATTGTATTTGTTATTGAAACAATGTCTTGTCTTTTACAAAGATATTATTACAAATTAACTAAAAAAAGATTGTTTTTAATGGCTCCATTACATCATCGTTTTGAAAAAAAAGGTTGGCAAGAACAAGATATTGTTAGGTTATTTTGGATTATTGGCTTTATTGGGGCCATGTTAGGTTTACTCTATGGAGTGTGGTTATGAAAAAAATTGATTACAGTTTAGTAATATTAGTTTTGGCCTTGTCTATTTTTGGTGTCATTATGGTTTATTCGGCTTCTTATGTATGGGCCGAATACAAGTTTTCTGACCCTTTTAAGTTTGTCAAAAACCAAGGTTTATTTTTAATAATTGGTACTATTTTAATGTTTACTTTAAGTAAAATACCTTATCCTACTTATTATAAATATGCCAATAAAATCCTTATTTTAGCATTTATTTTACTGGTTTTAGTTTTAATACCTGGTATTGGTACAATCAGAAATGGAAGTCGAAGTTGGTTTGGGATTGGTTCTTTAGGTATTCAACCAAGTGAAGCAGCTAAACTAGCAATTATTATTTTTACTTCCAAATATCTTTCTAAAAATCAAAGTAAAATGCATAAAATTAAAAATTATGTTTTACCAATTTTAGGTATTACTTTTTTACTGTTTGGGCTTATCATGTTACAACCAGATTTTGGGACCGGTGTTATTTTAATTATGTCGGTTATTGGTCTTTTATTTATTGGTGGTGTTCCCATTTCTTTATTTATTAAATTTGGTGTTGTTGGTATTTTAGGTATTATCGGATTAATTATAGCCGCACCATACCGTTTAAAAAGAATTTTATCTTTTTTAAATCCTTGGAGTGATCCTTTAGGAAGTGGTTTTCAAATAATTCAATCTTTATATGCGATTGGTCCAGCCGGATTATTTGGTTATGGTTTTTTAAATTCTAGACAAAAACATTTTTATTTACCAGAACCCCAAACTGATTTTATTTTTTCCATTATCAGTGAAGAGTTTGGATTCATGGGGGTTTTAATTGTTTCATTCTTCTTTTTGATGATTATATGGAAATGTTTTAAAATTGCTAGAAAAACTGATGATTTGTTTGGAAAGTTTTTAGCCTTTGGTATTTCTTTTGGGATTGCTTTTCAAGCAGTTTTAAATTTGATGGTGGTTGTTGGTTTAATACCAGTAACTGGTGTTACTTTACCATTTTTATCTTATGGTGGTTCTAGTTTACTTATAACTTTATGTAGTATGGGAATTATTTTAAATATTTCCCAGTATCAAACAAAATAATTTACTAATTGAAAAAAAGTTTGGAGTTAAGTTATTTCCAAACTTTTTTATATACCCTTTTATATTGAAATATAGATACTTTTTAGGATGTTTTTGTATATTTAATACTATTTTATATAAATTATATATTGTTTATTATATAGTATTTTTATACCAAATAAAGGCATTTTACAAATTTCACAGATTGTAAATTTTGCGCCAAAACGCTTGGTTTGTCTTAAGCAAACCTTATCTTTTCGGGCGTTTTGGGGTTGGGTTTCTTTCATTCTATCTAGCTTGGGTTCTTCTTGTTTCTCCGTTTTTACATTGTTAGTTTATATGGATCTCCTACTGCTCCTGTTCCTCCTGATATCTTGACTCCAGATTTCAGAATGATGACGGGGCGCACACCATACGAAGCGTCGTTGAGGCTGCGCACGCTCTGGTAGATCGGGTCCCAAGGATGCAAGTTGCCAGTGCTCGAAGGAGAGGCCAGCCAATAATATGATCCTATGTCTATCATATCATTTCCTTTTCCACATTGCGTTGAACTTTTTCCATAGCAGGTTCCATCATCACTTGTTGTTAAATAATCTTTTATGTTATAGTTTGTATTTCCATTTATGTTCTCTAATATTTTATTATAGTCTGTGTCATTTAAGTAAT
>CANQHO010000043.1 GCA_947623815.1 uncultured Bacilli bacterium
CGAAGTGGCTAAACGCGGCAGACTGTAAATCTGTTCCTTCGGGTTCGATGGTTCGAATCCATCTCTCTCCACCACTTAATTGCCTCGTAGCCAAGCGGTAAGGCACCACACTTTGACTGTGGCATTTCGCTAGTTCGAATCTAGCCGAGGCAGCCATTTATTATGACTCGCTAGCTCAGTTGGTAGAGCATTTGACTTTTAATCAAAGGGTCACGCGTTCGAATCGCGTGCGAGTCACCATTTAGAATTGTGAGAAACCTTTATAATATAAGGGTTTCTTTTATTTCTTTATGTTATTTATAAAATATTAAATTTGTTTTAAAATCATATATTTTTTTGCTCGTAGGTAACAAGTAGGTAACAAAAATCAATTTATTTTATTTATTTCTTTTCTTAAATCTTCTAAAGTTTTGTGTGTATATATTCCATCAGTTATATCTGGAATTGCGTGACCTATAATAAGTTTAGTGCATATTTTATTAGCATTAGCATTATCCATTTTTGTTGCAAATGTATGCCTACAATCATGTGGTGTATTATTTAATCCTAATGATTTAATAATCGGATTCCATATATATTCTAAATAATATCTGTAAGTAATTTTATTGTTATTTCTTTCTATTAAATAGTTTTGACTTTTTTCATATCTATTTTTTATTAAATTATATATTTTATCATGTATTGGTATTATTCTGTCAGTTCCCGCTTTTGTTTTACCACCACCAATTAAATATTTTTCTTTTAAATTTATATTTTCTTTTTTTATGTTCAAAAGTTCACTAGGACGTAATGAAGTGTAAATCATAATTAAAATTGTATCAATATTTTCAAATTTTGAAATGTTTTCCCATAATATTTGAATTTCATGGTTCTCAAAAGCTTTGTGTTTAGTTGATTTTTTTTCAGAAATAATATTAACATTTAATGCATAGTTCTTTTTAATAGGCATATCTAATTCCTCATCAGCAAATTTAAAAAGTTTTGAACATAAATGTCTAACATATTTTTTTAATGTTTCACTTCCAGTCATTTGATCTACTATATCTTGAATATCATTTTTTTTAATATTAACTAATAGTTTATTGTGTAATTTTTCACAATGATTATAAAATGCATTTTTATACGAAGTTATACTGCTTTTAGAAAGTAATTTTTGCTCAACTAATTTTTCTTGAGTTGGTAGCCATTTTTCAAATACTTCTTTAAATGTAAGGTCTTTATATTCAATATTAAATGTATTTTTAAAATAGTCTGTTAATATTTCCATAGCTTTAAAACTATTTGGAGCATATCCAATTGACTTACGGATTTGCGTACCATCATCTTTATATCCTAAAGTTATTCTAACAATATATGGATTTCTTCTTTTTCCTTTTAATTTAGTAATGCTTCCACATCCATTTGGTAATTTCATATTTTATCCCTCCAATTATTTACTTTTTTTTAAAAATTTTGTATAATTGAAGTACACAAAAAGAATTTCTGCTTGCTAGGCTAAAATTTGATTTGTGTACCTAATCTCGTGTTCCCGCACGAGGTCTTTTTTTTATTTGTTGTTAATTTGTTTTAATGCTTCTTTTTCTATTTGTGTAATTGATTTTTCTGGTGTTGGCAATTTTTCTGGTGTCGTACCACCAACTTTTATAATAGTTTGTCTAATGGCTTGTCCAACCTTGTGATGAGTATCACAAGCATTCTTCTCATTATTAACATTATTATTTTTTAAAACTTCATCTGTTTGTGTTATTCTAAAAAGGTTTGCTGCAAGTTCTGTACTTCCCATATAGTCTAATATTTCTTGTTTTTTAGGGTTAATACCTTTTCTTTTTGCTATATCTTTTGCTGTTTCACCGCCATAAAGACCTCTATATCCATAATCATTAAATTTTGCATAATTATTAACACCAGAATTTTTAGCTGTATCAAATAATATTTTATTTTTGTTTTTTATATTAATTCTAGTATAAAGTCTTTTATCATCTTCGGAAAGTTTGTTATATTCTTCTTCAGTTATTTCCATTTTTCTTGTTTGAATAGCAAAATATGTTTGACCTAAAGCCACAGATTTATGTCTAGCAGGACTAGCATTTTGAACAATTAAATAACACGCATAGCGACTAAGTTTATAATCTATAACTTCTTTAGTAGTAGCACCAGATTTTACGATTTTCCCCTTAACGGGAAAATGGTCTTCTACATTAAAACCACTAATTTTACAACTCATTTTTGCTTTATTAATTACTTTGGCAAAATGTTCCCATTTACTATATTCTAATGCTGTCATTAATTCCCTAGCTTCCCAGTATTCGTTTCCTAATTCATCAATATGTTTAATTTCATCAAATGTCTTTTCTTTATATGTTTCTAATTCTGTTTTCATTGCAACCACCTATCTTAAATTATCTTTTATAAATTTAATATATTTATCAGCTTCATCTTCATATTTATCTATAAAAAATTCAAATAGATCATTATTATCTTGAAATAGTTGATTTAATTCTATATGGGTTAATTCATGTATTATAGTTTTTTTCTTTTTATAATAAGATAGATTTTTATTTATTATAATATTGTAAATTCCATTATAACCAAATACAAAACCATTTATTCCCATTGGTAAATTTTTGTATGTAATATTAGCGTTATAATAATTCAATAAATCTTGTTGTGTTATTTCATTTTTTAATAAATTAATTATGTTCATACTTAATACACCCCTTTTGTTTAAAATATTAAGTGCCTATATTAGCTGTTTGTATATATTTTATTAATTATTCATTATACTTGTTTCCTTTATTTCTATTACATTTCCAACATAGAGTTTGTAAGTTCTCTTCTGATGTTATTCCACCTTTTGATAATGGTTTTATATGGTCTATTTCCAACAAAAGATTTGGTTCAATAAATATTGAATTTTTACAATTTTGACAAGTGTAATTATCTCTTTTTTTTATTTTTTCACGTAGAGTAGAAGTCATTAATGCTCTTTGCCCTTGTACACTTTTTTTGAATTTTACTATTTGCGAGAGATAAGTTACAAATCTATCAAGATTATGAATGTCAAATGTGATTTTACAACTCATTGAACTGTTACCGCCAGCGCTTACATATTGAAAAACAAACATAGGAAAGTATAATTGACTAAAGTCTATTTGATTAAATCCTAATTTTTTTGCTAAAGTATTTTCTGAACTAAATGTCTTAATAAGAAATGGTAGTTTTAATTTTATATTGTTTATGATTTTTGTTCTTTCATTTTTCAGTAATTCTTTTCCTTGCTCAGCAGCAGAAAAGTCATTTAAAATTTTCTCAAATTGTTCTAAACTTTCTTCGTTTGGTTTTATGTTGAAATATTTACAAATATATTTAAAAGGTTGTTGTTGTGCGTTCCTACATACTGTAAGAGAGCAATTGTATATATTTTTAGAATTTTTAATTTTCTTCAATTCTGGTCTCTTATAATTATAACTGCTATTATCTATATATGTTGCATTGCCATAGTCTATTTGTTGAAAATTTATATACGCATTTTTTAATTCTTCAATATGATTATTCAAGTCATTACATTCATCAGTATTTTTTTGAATGCTATTTTTAATATCAAAAAAGTATTTGCTTTTAAAATATAAACTTGAATATATTAGGTAATAAACTAAGCTTCCTATACCAGCAGTAACAAATAATAAGATAACCATAATTACAATATGTATAGGCTTTAAAAAACAATTAGATTCATTTTCTTGATTTTTTAGTACGTTTTGATTATTGTTTTTTGTGGATGGAAAATTATAATTATTTTTCATTTTTTCTAATATGGTTTCTTTAGTGTCCAAGAATTGATTAATATTATTAACTCCTCCAGCTTTTTTAACACATTTTTCACATATCAAACAATTATCTCTTTTTATTTTATAATAACTAAATATTGTTTTATTACAAAAATCACAAACTACTTTTTTCAATATTTATCACTGTCCAATTCTTTATCTATTTCTTTTTTTCTTTCTTCAATTATAGCTTTAATAATATTTTTATCACTTTCAGAAAGAACATCTTTATATTTATCAAATAATACTTCTGTTTCATCAAAAACATTGTTTTCTTTGGTTAAATCCTTTCCGGTTAGGTCGGCTACTGATACGTTGAAAAAGTTTGCTACATCATAAGCATTATCAACTGTTACACCCATATCTTCATTTTCCCATCGAGATATAGTTGATTGATTTACATTTATTTTAGAAGCCAGTTCACTACGTGATATGTTTTTCGATTTTCTTAAAAATTCTAGATTTTTAGAAAAATAACTCATTTTCTCACCTCCGCAATTACATTTTACAACTTTTTTTGCGAAAACGCAATAAAAATGTTGACATTTGCGAAATCGCATAGTAAAATTAAAAATGTAAGGAGGTAAATATGAAAGAAAATTTTATTAAAATGGTATCATCAGAATTAAAAATCATTAGAATAGAACATGATGATTTGCAAGAAGATTTGGCAAGAAAATCTGGTGTTGCAATGAGTACTATTAGCAAATATGAGGCTGGAGAAAAGAATATGAATATATGTAAAATTGAAGAAATTCTAAAACCTTATGATATATCTTTATTTGTTTTTTTTAATCGAATACTTGCGAAAACGCATATAATTAGTCAGAACACATAACTAAAAAAAGGAGAAAAGATAGTTTATGAAAGATAAAAATATAAATGTTTTGTCTAAAGAAGTTGAATATATCATAATCCAAGAAGAAAATCCAAACAATATCGAGGATACTACAAGAAAAATAATAGCTAAAATAACACCTTATGGTAGTGAAATAGCAGATGGATATATGATAAGAACTAGGTTTAAAAAAACAAAAAAGAATAGATAGTGTGAGTATCTAATCTTAATTAACATTAATGTTCTTTATCTCTAGGTGGTATTGGATCATTACCGTAACTTTCTCTAGCACGAATTTTACCATCACGACCATGTAAGAAAGACTCTGTGCCCTGATTTTTAGCAATATTTTGAGCATATTCGTAAGCATCTTTTTGATTATCAAAATGTTTTGTAGCTCGTTTGTTGCCAGCACCCTTAACATCCCAACCACCATTAGGATTATGAACAGTATGTTGGTTTGGCATAAAACACCTCCTTTCAATGTTTATTATAACATGGGAGGTACTTAAAATAGGAAGGAGATGATTAAATGAGTTCAGGAGTTTTAATAACATTGATTATTTGTATAACAGTAATAATTGTATTCGCAATGTTATGTTATTTAGCTACTTATGATAGTGATAATAAAAAATAAAAAAGCCTAGCAGGTAGAAAGGAAAAACTATGAAAAAAGGAAATGTATCAATAAAAGAAGCAGCTGATATTTTAGGTAAAGGTGAACAATTTGTGAGAATTGCCTTGCAAAGAAATTTATTACCTATTGGAACAGCTGTTAAAAACGGGAAAAAATGGAATTATCAAATTTCGCCATTTTTATTAGAAAAGTATGTAGGAGTAGAAATGTTTTCATACAAAAAATGGTTGAGGGAAGAAGGAAATAATTTATGAAAAGAAGATTAAAAAGGGATAATGTTGAAATGTTAATTGAAATGATTATAGCTTTAGTAATTATAGGATATTTCTTATTTATGAACATAAAAGCTATGTTTATTGGAAAAATTTTTATGACTGGTTTATTAGGTTGGTTAATAATGGCTATATGTTTATCAGTAGTAATAACAGTTGTAACAGATTTTAAAGAACAAATAAAAAATATCCGTTAGAATATGGGCAAAACGGATATATTACAAAAACAAATTTGCAACTAGATTATAGCACATTTAAAACAAAAAATCAAAAGGGAGAAAATATGAATAAAAAATATTCAGTAAAAAATTGGAATTTTGAAAAGTTATTTAAAAAAGAAGAAGTAACTATTGAAGAAATATTTGATGTATTAGAAGATTGTTACTTTAAAATTGAAAGTTTAGAAGAAAAAATAAGAGATTTAGAAAATCAAGAAGAATACGAAGAAGATAATTACGAAGAGAGGCGATTAAGTGTTTAATAAATATAAAAAAATAATAGAAGAACAAGACAATTTAATTAAAATTCAAGATGAACAATATCAAGATGTATCAAATGAATTGTATCGTGTTAAAAGAGCATATCAAAATTTGGAAGATAAATATACAAAATTGCTAGAAGAAAATGAAAAAAATTTAAAAAAAATAAAAGAATTTAAAGAAAAAAAGAAAGCTAAAAAAAATGAATAGTTTTACTGTTTATAAAGAATATTATGAGTTGATTACTTTGTTATCTGAGAAAGAACAACAAGAGTTATTATTAGCAATTTTTAAATATATGTTTGAAGATGTAGAGCCTAGCTTAAATGATAGACAAATAAAAATATTTAATAATTTAAAAAGACCTCTAAAAAAAAGCAAAAAAAGAAGTCAAAATAGTTCCAAAACAGAAACGAAACAAAATCAAAATAAAAACGAAACAGAAACGAAACAAAAACGAAATGAAAACGAAAAGAAAACACATCAAGATGTTAATGTTAATGTAAATAATAATGTTTTAGAAAAAGAGGGGTATGGGGAGAGAAAACCTTTAGTAACCGTCGATAGCAATTCATTGTTGGAGATTACAAAAAAGGTTATAACTCATTTAAACCAAAAAACAGAATCGAATTTTAAATATACAAGTAAAAACACACAAGATAAAATTAAAGCACGATTGAACGAGGGTTATAAACTCGACGACTTCATAATTGTTATTGACAAAAAAGTTGATGAGTGGCTAAACAATGATGAGTTTAGTAGGTATTTATGTCCTGAAACTCTTTTTGGGACAAAGTTTGAAAAGTATTTAAATCAAAAAGTAAAAAAACATAAAATTGTTTGGTTTGGCAAAAAAATTGAAGAAAAAACAGCGAGTGCTGATGAAATTAGAGAGATAAACGAAATTTTAAAAAAGTATGATTAGGAGGAATTATGGCAGAAAAAAAATATGATTTTGGCGAAAAAAATAAAGAATGGTCAGCTAAAAGCGGGAAAGAAGTTGAAGTATGGCAATCACCTAAATATGTTCAAGCCAAGAAAAAAGTCGTTGAAATGTTAGAAAGCAAAGAGTATAAAGAAGTCTTAGACGAAAGTGATTTTTGGATTTTGATGAATGCTACTAAAACAGGAAAAATGGCTTATACTGGCTTAATAATAAGTCATAATGGTTGTTTGAAAATAAATGATACTTTATCAGAAACACTAAAATTCAAGCCTGAATGTGTAAAACTTGATAAAGAGGGATACAATAATTCACTTGTTTATACTTACAATTGTCCAGAACAAGGACTTTATGAAGTTGGAGAAGTAAGTAAAACTAACTGTAAAAATGATTATCCTTATGCAATGGCATTAAAAAGATGTTTTGATAGAGTGATTTTGAAAAACAGTAAATTAGCTTATGCTGGTGTTTATTCAGATAGTGAAGCTGATGAGTTTGCAAATCCAAATGAAGAAAAAAAGCAAAAAGAAAAAACAACTAAAAAAGTTACTAAAAGCCAAGATGAAAAAGCAACTATTATGATACAAGATAGTCAAAAAGAAATTATAAAAAAATTATACACAGGAGAAGAAATAAAACCATTTTTAAAACATTTGAAAAAAAATAAAATATCAGAACTTACTTTGTTAGAAGCAAGCAGTTTGATAAAAAGAAAAGAGAAAGTTGAGGAATAAAGTATGAATGAATTAGTAATTGTAGAAAACAATGAAATAAAGATTAGTAGTGATTTTATAGAAAAGTACAGAAATTTTAAAAAAATCCAACTTGAAATGGACTTAATGGAAAAAGAAGTAAAAAAAGAATTAAAAGAAGCTATGGAAAGTATCGGTAAAGATAAGATAATTGTTGATGGTTTTTCAGCAAAAATAAAAGAGGGATATGTAACAAAAAGATTCGATTCAGCAAGATTTAAAAAAGAGTGTCCAGATATTTACAACGAATATTTAAAAGAAAGTAATGTATCTAGCTCAATTACTATAGATGTTGAATAATGATTGAATTTTTAGAAGAACCACATATTTATTTGGTAGATGGAATTGTAGTGCCTAGTGTAAGTGAGATATTACATTTCATCTTTCCAGATAAATATAAAAACGTAAATAAAGCCATTTTAAATGCAAAAGCAAAGTATGGTACAAAAATACATGAAAGTGTTGAAATGTATGAAAATAACATTAAAACAATGAGTTTAGAAGAAGCATTTGATGTTACTGTACGAACTAAAGAATTAAATTACATACAAGAAGCTAGTTTAAGACAGTATGTTAAGTTAAAACAAAAATACAAAATTGAAGTTTTAAAACAAGAACAGATGATTTGTTATAAGAAAAAATATGCTGGAAGATTCGACATGATAGCGAGCATTGATAATTGTTTTTGTTTATGTGACATAAAAACAACAGCAGAACTTGATGAAGAATATTTAAGTTGGCAACTATCTTATTATGAATTAGCAATGAATAAACATTTTGATAAATTATATGCTATTTGGTTACCTAAAAAAGGACTAGGGGTATTAAAAGAAATAAAAAGAAAATCAAAAGAAGAATTATTAAAAAAATTAAATGATTTTTTAGAAAGAGAGGAAAACAGTGAATAAATTTATTGGAATAGGAAGATTAACAAAAGACCCAGAAATAGTGGCAAATTCGCAAGGATTAAGTTATTGTAGATTTACTATAGCTATTGATAATAGTTATGTTAAAGATGGAGAAAAAGTTGAACAAGCAGATTTTATAAATTGTTTAGCTTGGAATAAATTAGCTGAAAATTTAAGCGTTTATCAAAAAAAAGGTAAATTGATAGCAGTTGAAGGAAGATTGCATCCATATTCTTATGATAAAGAAGATGGTACAAAAGGGTATTCGTATGATGTTATTTGTAACAATATTGAATTTTTAGAAAGTAAAAGAAAAGATAGTAGACCTGAACCTGAATATGAAGGTGATATTGAGCAAAAAGAAGAAACAGATCCATTTGCAGATTTTGGAGCAAATGTTCAAATTGATGATGATTATTTGGAGTAAGGATATATGGATTTATTTAATATGATACAAGATTTAAGTAAGCAATTATCTAGGGCTATTAAATTGATGGCTAAATATGGTAGAGACTTTGCTGAAAGTGAAAAAAACTACAAAATTTCATTACGACAAGAAGCTTTAAAGTTAAGAGCTGAAAAGAGTATGCCAGTAACTTTAATTCAACAAGTGGTGTATGGTGTACCAGATGTAGCTGATAAAAGATTTAAAAGAGATGTAGCAGAGGCTATGTACAATACAGCTCAAGAGAATATTAACAGTATTAAATTACAAATTAGGGTTTTAGAAAACCAGTTAAATAGAGAATATAACAATTCTAATAGAATTTAGGGGGATTTATGAAAAGTATTATTCAAGATACAAAAAAATCAATTATAGATGGTTCTATATACAACTTACATGAACATCATATTTTCAAAGGAAAAAATAGAAATAATAGTGAACAATACGGTTTGAAAGTATGGCTTACATATGAGCAACATGAAGGAACTTACGGTGTTCATGGAAAGTATGGACATGAGCTAGATTTAAAGTTAATGAGATTAGGTCAAATATTTTTTGAATTAACTCATAGTCGTGAAGAATTTATATCTATATTTGGTAGAAATTATTTAGATTAGAGGTGTGATACAAATGTGGATCAGAGATGAAAAAAGATTTGAAACATTAACCAAAATGAGAAGATATTGTAAATGTGGACATAGCATGACTATATACCACAATTATAAGTATTGTACATGGTGTGGTTCTATTGTGTTTAAAAACAAAAAAGAGGAATTTAAGTATAAACTTAACATTGAATTAAGAAAAGTTTAAATTAACTTAAAACATGGGCTTTTTCACCCCCTTTCATAAATAAATTATATATCACTTCTAAATTACGAAAAGGATTTTCCATGTTTTGCCTTTTCAAAAAAATTTTTTTAAGGAGTTTGTATGAAAAAAATAATAAAAAAAGTAATTGAAATTTTAAAAAACTATTTTAAATTTGTAAAAGAAAATTTGTTGTTAGTAATATTTACTATTTTGTTTTTAGGAACACTAGCATTAGCAGTTTATACATTGAAAGAATTAACGATAGACCACTATTGTTATAATTTGCCAATCACAGATTTTTACAAAGAAAAGAAATGTGAAAAATATTGGAGGATGAGATAATGAGTGCTAAAGAAATGTTTGAAAAATCAGATTTTGAATTACATGATGACATACCACATCAAATAAATTATTTTAATAAAAATTTTATAACTGAAACTAATATTATAAGTTTTGATAAAAATACTAGAACAATAGAATGTTTAATTGAAAGTGATAGTCCTTTTACGCTAGATGTACCTTATCCAATAAATGTTGAATTATTAAAAGCTATAACTCAACAATGCAAAGAACTAGGGTGGTTAAATGACTAACAATGAACTAATTGAACAAGTAGAAAAAATGAAGGCTAGAATAGGATTATTAGATAGCAATAATAGAATACTTATTAAAAAAAATGAAAATTTAAAAAAAGAAATAAGATTACTAAAAAAAGAATTAAAAGAAAATAAAAAAAATAATTCAAACAAAGAAAATTTAAAATTATTTGAATAAAAAAAGGTGGCGCTGCTTATGAAATTACAAGTTAAAATTAGTAAAAAAAATAAAAATATTAAAATAGTGAATTCTTATAAAATAACAAATAAAAAAGACATGTTACATTTTTTAAAAACCTTGCCACTTGATTTAATAGATAGAAATGTTAAATCATGTTTAAATGAATGGATAGCTCATAATAGACTATACAAGTTAGGTCTATTTAAAGAACATACTAAAGATTGTGATTTGTCAGCAAATGAGAGTTTATTTAGGAGAATTTGCTATTGGTTATTAAGTAGGTGATTAAATGAACACAATAACAATTAATTCAAATGATTATGATTTTGGTAACATTATGATATCAGCTTTACGATACGCATTAACCAGAAAGACTTATGTTAGTTTAGAAACAGCCGAATTTATTATGAACAATGAAAAATATATAAGTGAACGGGTATGTAAAGTAATGATACGTGATATTAACCGATATTTAGATGATTTTAAACAAGGAATTAAAGTGTTTGATAGATGTGATTATGATACGTGGGTTATACTAAATAATTGGCTATACAATTTAGCTAAAAAGAATGATTGGGTGATTATAGAAAGGTGATTTTGATGGAAAATAAAAAAATGGTAATAATTGATTTATTAAATAAAATTTCAAAAAATGAAATTGTCCCAAAACAAATAAAATATCAAAATACAAT
>CANQHO010000044.1 GCA_947623815.1 uncultured Bacilli bacterium
AGAAGACTTTTAATCTTCTAATTTTAATTCATAACTGTAACTATTTCCTAAGTTAGTTATATTTATAGGGGTATTTTCATCAATTACTTTTTTATTAACGGGATTTTTGATGTTACTTTCGATAAGTCCTTCATCTTGCAGAAGTTTTAAATTTATAACTAAAACCCCATATTCTTCCGTCGAAGGAAGTTCATCGTAATTTTTGACAATACTAGTGTTAGTTATAGTCGGCAATTCCGTTAAATGTTTAGCCCCCCAAGTTCGCGCGGCATTTTCTATATTGACAATTTGGGTATTTAAAAGTTTTTTCTGATAATTTTTTAATGAAGAAGTTACTGTTGGTATAGCGATAACCGCAATTAGTCCTAAAACAACTATAACGGCTAATAATTCTATTAAGGTAAAACCTTTTTTCATCAAATCACATCCTATTTTACTATACATTTACTATACCATACATATATTTGTTGGTCAATATTTTTGTCATTTTTCATTAGCTTCAATTGTTACTGTACAAACTTGATCGAAAGATAAATTTTTAATAACCATTTGAAATTCTTCCCAATTTAAGTTTTTAATTTCATCGTACATATCGACCACTACTTCGTCTTCATCAATCAAATCACTCATAACTTTTTCATTAAATCGAAAAATGTTATCACTTAAATAAATTATTGAGGCTAAGAAAGATTTTTTCTTCCGGTTAAAATCTTCTTCATTCAAATTATCTAACTTAATTTCTTCTAAGATTTTTTGTTTTAAAACTTCTGGTTGATAAGTTTCGGCATCATATATTAAAGCGGCATCTTTTTCATAAGATACTAAAGATACACCCATCCCCGAAGTTATAATTTTATCAGTCTTTAACTGTTCTAAAAATAATGATATATTACCAAATTTCATTTGCGAATACATGGATAAGTAAAAACGAATAGTTCTTACTTTCAATGGGATATTATCAAATTTTAATTTAAAGGCTAATAACAATTTAGGAATAGATACATTTCTTTTCATTACTAAGTTTTCTTTTAAAACTTCTTTTTGTTCATTGTATTTTTTTATTTTGATTTTTTTTGATTTGGGAAACTGTTTTTTTTCTTGGTTAGTCTTGACAATATTTATAACTTCCATCGGATCGACATTACCAGTAATTACTAAAAACATATTGGATGGATGATAAAAAGTATTGTAACAACAATATAAATCTTCTTTGGTTATGGCATTTATACTTTCAACACTCCCTAAAACATTATACCTAATTGGCAAAGTTTTAAAACAGTTTAAAAGTAAGTTTTCAAATGCTTCCGTGTAAGGATTATCTTTATACATGTTTATTTCTTGAGTAATAATACCTTTTTCCGTTTCGACATTTTCATCAGTAAAATAAGGATCTTGAACATAATCTAATAAATAATTTAAATTATCTTCTAAATAATCGATACCGGAAAATAAATAAGTAGTTTTAAAATTACTCGTATTGGCGTTACCACTGGCTCCGCGCATGGTGAAATAAGTTAAAGGATCAACTCCATCTTTTTGGGCAAACATTTTATGTTCTAAAAAATGGGCTACTCCTTTAGGTACTTCAATCATATCTTTTTTATCAATTGGCACAAATTCATTATTGGCCGAACCATACTTAGTAGAAAAAGTAACATAAACATTGTTGACATTGTTTTTAGGTATGACAAATACTCTAAGTCCATTTTTTAAAGTTTCTTGATAAAGTTCTAAGTCTAAATTTTTAATTGTCTGTTTTTTCATGACGTACTCCTTTCAAAAAATAAACGGTATCTAATTTTACTTTTTGGGCTAATTTTACTACATCTTCTTTCGTTACTTCTAGTATTTTTTTAATTCTAACTTCTACTAAATCATGACCAAAGTATTCATGAGTCATATAATTTCGAATCAAATCGTTAGGTGAATCATATATGGTCTTACAAGTATTTATATAAATCATTTTCATTTCATTTAAATCTTCTTCATCAAAATCCCCTTTTTTTATTTTTTCTAATTCTTGATTTATTAGATTGACGGTTTTTTCATAATTGTCTTTACTGATTCCGGCATTGACAACCAAAGTCTGATATAAATAAGAAATATGGGAATAAATGGAATAACATAAAGAATTTTTTTCTCTTACTTCTTTAAATAATTTTGAATCATTACCCCCACCAAAAATAAAGTTTAAAGCATGAAAGACATATTTTTTTTCAAATTCTGTCATGTCATCTATTTTATAACCGAGCGCTAATTGACTTTGCATAAAATCATGATCTTCAACTACTTCATTTACTTCATCTCTAATTTTTAATTTGACAAAGTGTGTTTCACTTTCTGAATTTTTTTCTTCCCGCAAATTGAATGATTTAATTTTTTCTTGCATATATTCACTATCAAAGTCTCCTAAAACAAATATATCGACAATGTCATTTTTTAAAACACTTTGATAATATTCATATAAATTTTTAGGAGTTATTTTTTGATAGTCTTCTAAATAACCAGCAGCATGATACTCTAAAGGGGTATTTGGTCCCATTTCTTCATCTAATCTTATTCCGGCAATACGATTGGGATTTTCATTTAAACTTTCTAAATAGTCTTTATAACTATTCATGGTAAATTTAAAAGTTTTTTCATCAAATTTTCCATCTTGAACATTAGGATTTTTCAATAAATCAAATAAAAGGGATATACTAGTATCATTCATTCCTTTTTCCGTATATTTCTCATTTAAAAAGCTTAAGGAATATAATAATACTGCGTAGGTCCCCGATTTAAATGAACTACTACTTAAACTACAGGCATAATTTTCTTCTTTAGCGATTTGTAAATCTCTAGTGGTTGGATAATTCTTTCCAGTTTCTAATAAAATATCACTTAATACATTTCGGATAGTTATTTCTTCTTTTTTTAGTTTTCTTTTAAAGGCTACTCGGACATGAATAGTTTTAAATTTTTTAGTTTTTATTAAGTGTAATCTATAATTAGGATATTCTATTTTTTCATAATTCATCTTCTCACCTCTTTTTTAATATATAACAGTTTTTAAAATTTATACAGTCAATGCTTCTAAGGCTATTATTACCATATCATTTAATGATTGTTCTCTAGTTTTGGCATCTAATGATCTTTTATCGTTTATGGCATCGACAACAGTCGCTAAACAAGTAGCCTCTTTTTTAAACATTTTAGCCATATAAAATAAAGCAAATGATTCCATTTCGGATATTTGAATATTATATGGTAATTTTTTTATAAAAGATTTAAAATCGATATAAGGATCAAATACATCATTGGTGTAAACAGAACAAGGAATTAAATTGATATTTTTATTATGGGCTACTTTTAAAAGTTTATCATTTAATTCTTGACTGGCTAATAAATGATGACAATCTTCATTAAATGAAATAGTAAAATTACTCATAGTATAAGATTCTTTAGATACTATCACATCTAGTAAAGAAAGATTAGGATCATAAGATCCACAAGTTCCTATTCGAATAATAGTATCAACATCATATATTTTAAATAACTCATAGGAATAGATTCCCATACTAGGCATTCCCATTCCTGATGGAAAAACCGTTATTTTTTCATTTTTATAGTAACCAGTATAAGCGGTCATACCTCTAACACTATTTACTAATTTAGCATCTTTTAAATATGTTTTGGCAATCCATTCGGCTCTTTTAGGATCACCTGGCATTAAAACTTTTTTCGCAATTTCTTCTTTTTTGGCTTCGATATGTGGTGTCATAATTACCTCCTATTTTATTATACCATGTTTATGATATTTTGGCTTAAAAAACGACAAACTTTCCAAGAAAAAAGTAACTAATTTTACTTAGTTACTTAATTATTTATTAGCACATGAAACAAACGAATCAGCTGTTTTAGCACTATAACAACTTCCATCAGCTTGGGCTCCATAAGTAGAGCTATGGACGAAATCACTTATACAATTTCTTGATACAACTCCATCAATTTTGTTAGGTTCAGTTTCACCTTTACAATCAAGTTTAAAGTCATCATATTCGTTTCCAGCTTTAGAATTATATTCTCTGATAGTTTTTACAACAGCTGGAGTTAATGTAAAGTGATATAATGGTTGTTTACTGTAAACTTGATCATCAGCTACACCACGGTTATTAGTTATAACACTAGCTTTTATTTCATCGCTATCCCAGTTGAATCCAGCCCGTCTTCCACTAGCATCTTTACCTGGGAATGGATTTTTTAAATCAATTGTTCTATAAATAATATTGTCGTCATCACTACAACTACATTCAACTAAATATTCTAGTAAATCTTGGTTTAAGGCTTTACCCGGATGATTAGCTAAATATTGAGCAATTATTGCATTTAACGGTCTACCAGCCGCATTTGTACCTGGTGGACAAACAAATAAATTACATGATAATGCTGTACAAACTTCACTAGATTTACAAGATTCATTTAACACTGTATTTCCCGCAAAGTCCCCTGATGTGTAATCTTTATACCAACTTGGGAATGTAGTTGGACAATCATTTTCACAATCTGGACAATAAGGAGTATCACAGAATCTCTTTTGAGCATCCTCACAAGTATGAGTTTGTCCATCTTCTCCTCCAGCCATTGCTTGAGTTAAATCTTTACCCATGTAAGGACCTTCTGGACATTCACATTTTGTACCAGTATTAACTTTATATTCACAAATATATTCCATTGAATTATTTTTTAATTTTTCTTTTCCTTTGAATCCACCAATAGTAGAATATTTTATGAAAGTATCATAAACTCCTTCAGCCGTATAGGAAACTGGTAAATTTCCATATCCTAAATCAGTATAGTTACCAGATTTAGTATCTGAAGATTTAATTGTACCATCTGATTTAGTTATAATATAACGATAAATTCTATCTGGTATTTTATATTTTACTGTTTGTTCAATTGTAAAAGTACTTCCATTTCCTGAAACAGGGAATCCACTTGTTTTATAATTACCACTACTAAATCCATCATCATATCTTTCAAGTTCAATATCTGTTCTTTTTCCATATTCTTCATCAGTATGCCAAACATTGAATTTACCTTTCAAATCGTAAAAGTCTCTTTTGGTACTATTATTTTTATTTATACTATTTGTTTCAGTTTTACATGTACTTCTAACTGAATTTACATTACTCCAGTTAACACAATCAGTTGTATATTCTTCCCCATCTTCATTAGTCTTAGTACATGTATATGTATTATCACTAATTAACTTAGATTCATTAACATTTAACACACATGTTGCTTTACTGCTTACTGTAAGTGGATAATTATTAGCAACCGCGGCATTTTCTTTAGTTGGCCAAACTATCTTAGTTCCACGGCCAATTTGTTCTTGTAATTGATCTGGGAAAGTCATTTTCAATTCTTCTCCACATAGTATTTTACAGTAACTATTGATTTGTCTAACTAAGAATTTACTATCACTCATATCTTGTCTCGTATAATCAGATTCACCACCAATGGTTGCTAATAAATCATCGGTAGTAAATTCATCTCCAAATTTTGTAACTTCTTTTTCTCCACAAGTTAGTTCTGGATCAACCAATTTAGATTGATCAACTAAGCATTCTGTATGTTGAGTTAGCCAATAATCATACAATTCTTCATAAGAAATCGGATATTTCAATCCCATATTTTTTGCTATTTCTTGATATTCATCTTCCATATAAGATTTAGCCATATTTGAATATTGCATACTACTATAATTTTTTAAAGCACTTCCTACTTCAATACAGCAGTTCTGACCATCTGGTCCACTACCTGTTTTTCCATCCCAACCTGGTTCTCTATTGGCTTTATAGTGGTCATAATTAAATGCCTCACACTTGCCTTTTATTACATTACCAGGGTCAAAAATCCAATAACCAATACCATTAGTTATTTGGGCAACATTTTGAATACGTTTGGTTGAAGGTCTTAAATTTCCAGTACAATAAGAACTTGGTTTAACAGCTTTTATACCAATATCATCAAACTCTGTATATGCCCTATACCAATCTCCATACCTATTTGATGACTTATCACTTGTTGGATTATTATAATTATTTCCCCAATAACAATATCTTAATCTATCTCTATATTTATCAATACTAAGTCCCCATTTTCCACTGATTGCTTCTTGAGCTATATCTTTAGTTGACTTAGCAACAGTACGATTACTAGCCTTCCAACCTTTATAACCACTAGAGGCATAAAAGAAAAATATTGGTTCTACTATAATACGATACCCCGGTTTAAAAGTTCCATCGGAATTTACGCAATTTTTTTCTTCTTCTTTACTATGTTCCCCATCTCCATTTGAGTCAACCACACAAGTTTCTTTCGTAAATACAGATGAATCAACTCCGAATCTACTTAACACATTTTTCTCAAATTTATCCTTATCGAACTTACCGTTTGAAAAACTAATTACCCAATGCTCTAACTTTTTTTCTCCCGCTCTACCAAACTTAAAAGAAGGACTAGTATAAATTTTAGCACCATTAGCATAATGTTTTAAAGCTTGTTTATTAGCGGTGGTATTAGTATTACCAACTTTCCAATTAGCTAAATACCATGTTTTAGATCCATTAACTTTACTTCTACTATTACCATCATAATAAACTAAAGTGAATTTAGCTACCGCTGGTTGGGTCATACCAGTAATCATACATATTCCCATACCAGCATTAACGCAGCTATTTCCTCCACCACCAGAACCCCCCGTTTGAGAATCAGCGTTACCTGTTATAGCCAAAACTCTCCAAGTTCCAGCCCCTATAATTCCAATAAAAACAAATATAAAAAACAATAAAAAATATATATTTCTTTGTTTAATTGTTTGCATATTTAACTCCTTTCAAGATATGTGCAGTCAACTGTGTGCAATTTTTTATCATCATACATATTTATCATACTATAAATCCATTTTTTTTGCAAGAATTTTACATTTATTCTATAACTTTTTCTTTTTCACCTAATAAATGACTTTTATCTTGATATGTTCTATGTAAATACTTTTTCGCTAGATCACTACCTGGTTTATTTAAAAATTCTTTATACAGTTTTTGAATTTCTTTATTTTCATGACAAAATTTTAAAATAGCTTCATTATCTTGTTTATACATCGATTTAATTCTTTCTTTTCGGACATTTTCCATTTCCATTAAATCTTGTTTAGGTTGACCAGCTCCAGATATACAACCACTAGGACAAGCCATAACTTCGATAAAATCATAGTGTTTACCTTCGTCGATCATTTTTAAAATTTTTCTCGCATTGGCTGTTCCACTAACTACCGCTACTTTTAGTTTTAAATCACCTATTTTAACAAAGGCTTCTTTAATACCATCGATACCCCTTATTTTTTCTATCTTTAAATCTTTTATATTTTCTTTAGTTAATAAATAGTGAGCCGTTCTTAAAGCCGCTTCCATAACGCCCCCGGAATTACCAAATATTAACCCCGATGAACTACCATTCATCATATCGTATTTTTCATCTTCTAAAGAGTTGAAGTCAATTTCTTTTTTCTTAAGCATTTTAGTTAATTCTTTAGTTGTAATAATATAATCCATATCACTATTAACTTCTTTAATTTCGGCTTTTTTAGCGGTACAAGGAGTTACAGCTACACTGACTATTTTATCTTTATCGATGTTAAGTTTTTTAGCCAAATAATTTTTTATAATAGCCCCCTGCATTAAAATAGGGCTTTTACAAGTTGACATATTAGGTATTTTATCTGGATAAAATATTTCCACAAATTTAACCCAAGCGGGACAACAACTAGTAAACATTGGTAAATTTTGGTTATTTTTAATACGGTTAACTAGTTCAGTTGCTTCTTCCATAATAGTTAAATCCGCCCCAAAATTAGTGTCAAATACATAATCAAACCCCAATTTTTTTAAAGCGGAAACCATATGGCCTTCTAAAAAAGTTCCATAAGGATAACCCCATTCATCACCGATTCCTACCCTAACTGATGGGGATGTTTGAATAACTACGATTTTATTTTTATCTTCAATACATTCTAAAACTTCCATGTAATCATGTTTTAAAGATAAAGTTCCATTGGGACAACTTTGAATACATTGTCCACAATCGATACAAATGGCATAATCATCAGTTTTTTCTAAATCGTAATAGCCATATACAGCTTGTCCAAATTTACAAGTACTTCTACAACTACCACACAATAAACATTTCCTTTCATCTCTTTTGATACTGTAAGAATCCTCATTGACGGGTACTCTCACATCACTATTCGCATGTCTACTCATATTTCCTCCTACATCTGTTTATTTCCTTTTTGATTATTTAATAAGTCATGAACTTCTTGTCTACAAAGTTCTATTTCTTCTTTACTAAGTTTTTTTTCTAAAGATTTTCTTTCTGTTTCATTAAAATAATAAGCGGGATATTCATCTTTATACATTTTCATTTCTTCTAAAGTCATTTTATATACTTCTTTATCTTTTTCACTGACATCTTTTTTGGTCAGTTCTTTTTCATAAAAAGAAATAATCGATTCCCAATAATCAACGGGATTGACTTTTATAGATTCTAAATAATCTTGATGAAATTTAATAACCCCCGCAATAATATTATATTTTTCTTGTAATAATAAACATTTTTTATATTTTTCTATATTTTTTTGTTTTCCTAAATTAAATATCATATACCCTCCTAAATAAATTTATCTATTAGTACAATTATTTTTGGTAAAAAAATCATAATTCCTATTAAAGCGGCAAATAAAGCGGCAAATAATACGGCTCCAGCGGATGTATCTTTAGCTAGTTTGGCTTCGGGATTTATTTTTTTAGTCACCATGTCGACAGTCGTTTCAATGGCGGTATTTATCAGTTCGAATGATATAACTAAAACAAAAAGTAAAAAACAAATAACCCACTCTAACCAACTTATTTTAAATATCAAACCAGCTATTAAAACTAATACCATTATACTAAAATGAATTTTCATATTTCTTTCACTACCAAAGGCACTGATCATTCCATGATAGGCATATTTAAAACTATTCCTAAGTTTTTTTTCTTCTTTTTTAAAATTTTTAAGAAACATACTCCACCTCTTTTTGATATAAGTAAATATATATTAAAACTACACAAAATGATAGACTAAATCCAGCCAATATATCACTTGGAAAATGAACGCCAACATAAATTCTACTAATACCGATTAAAATAATTAAACTGATCATTAAACCAAGGACAAGTTTTTTATAATTAAATTTTTTTAAACTGATAAAATAAAATAACATTCCATATAGAGCCATACTGGCCATCGCATGGCCACTTGGAAAACTAAAACCACTTTCTTTGATTAACCAAATGGCATCTGGTCTAGTACGAGATACAATGTTTTTTAATAATAAGTTTAATAACATCGAAGTTATAACACAAGCTATGACATATTTACCTTCTTCTCTATTTAATAGTACATAAATAATACATATTAAAGTAACTGGTATGGCATTCCCCAATTTAGTAATTCCAATAAATATTTTATTTAAAAAGGGATTTTGAATACTTTTGATACTTTCATATATAATTTTATCTAAAAAAACAGTTTTATTTATAACTACCGTAATTAGTAATAAAATAAAAATTAAAAATGATAATAATAATAATATTTTGTTTTTCTTTGTCATATTGTCACACCTTATTTTTTTTAATATACCATAAAAAGGGTCTACTTTCAAGTAACACCCTTTTATTTAGTTACCAAAGCTATAGTACTATCTACTAAACTATCCACTGGAGAGTAATCATCAGTTAAAATGATGGCATCTTTTAAGTTTAAATCATAAGTATTTTTTAAATCTAATTTTTGATCACTAGCAATTACCATATTGTTTTGAAAAAAATCGGAATCAATTGTCGTATCACATGGAACAACATAAATATATTTAAAAACTTTTTTCATTTTGCCTTCCTCTTTTTAACAACAAATATACTATAAGCTATAATATATTTCTTTTAAACAAGTGAATCACTTACCCACTTTTCAAAAACTTTAAAAAATCTTTCATTAGAATATAAACCATTTATAATATCAAAAGTATGTTTATAACTAATGTTATCTTCTTTTACTTTGTTAACTAATTCTTCTTCACCTATCATAGTATTTTTTTCTTGTAAGTGTTCTTGACTATGTTTCATAATACTATTATAAACTAACTCTGTATGTTTATTAAAAGCATTGTAATAGTCATCAGTAGTTATAACACTAAGATCAAAAGTTACTCGTTTCCGATTATATTGACAAACTCTTATCCAAGTATAAGAAAATTTTACCCAATCAATTAGTTGTTCATCACCAAATGAAGTATTACTTTCTCTTTCAGTTACATAGAATTTGTCATTTTCTTTTTTGATATTGTATTTATCAAATAATTCTTTTACATCTTCAAAAGTATAATCCATATTCATCATTCCTTTAAACAATTATATCATGATTTAGTTTTTATTACTATATTTAAATTTTCATAATGAAAAAAAGATGAGAACCATCTTTTAAGTAGACATTTGTTTTTGAATATTCTTAATTTGGGAAATAGATTTTCCAGATATTTTGGAAATAATATTTAGGTCTAAATTATTTTCTAGCATTTTTTTAATTATTTCACTAATAATTTTTTCTCTGCCTTTTGCTCTACCTTTTTTAAAACCAGCAATATATCTTTGTATATTTTCATATTCATCCCATTTTTCTTTTTCCCATTCATGAATAACAAAATCATCTGCACGC
>CANQHO010000045.1 GCA_947623815.1 uncultured Bacilli bacterium
TTTAAGAATCCTATATTTTTAAAAGGTTTTTTTTAAATTCTTAACATAACTAAATCCTTAACATAAATATAAAAAAATTGTATAAAAAATTTTTTTCTGCAAATTACTCATTTGACTCCTCCAACTTATACCCTAATCCTCGAACAGCTTTTATCTGAACATTAGAACCGATAATTTTTATTTTTTTTCTTAAAAATGATAAATAGGCTTCTAAATTATTGGATTCAAAGTCACTATTTATTCCCCAGACTTTATCATATATCTGTTCTTTAGAAACAATTTGTTCTTTATTATTTATAAAATACTCTAACAATAGATACTCCCGATAAGGAATATTTATGGCTTCATTAGTTGTTGTACAGGTTAAAGTCGATGTTCGAACATTTAGTTTTAAGTCTTTATATTCTAGTATATCTTTAATGACATTTTTACCATCATTTCTAAGTTGAGCATTTACTCTGGCTAACAATTCTTCGATATGAAAAGGTTTGGTGACATAATCATTAACCCCTTTTTGAAAGCAATCTAATTTGTCATCTAAAGTGGATTTAGCCGTTAACATTATTACTTTAGATTTGATGTTATTTTTTTTAATTTCTTTTAATAATTCTACTCCGCTCATTTTAGGAAGCATAATATCTAATATAATTAAATCATAAATATCTGATAGAGCATTATATAAACCATCTTGACCGTCTAAACTAATATCAACTTGATATTTTTGATTTTTTAATTTAGTCGCAATTAAATCGGCTAAAACATATTCATCTTCGACTACTAAAATTCGCACTTTATCACCTTCAAATTTTATTATACTTAAAAATGTTAAAAAAACATTAAAAAATGTTAATTTATTATCATGGCATATTCAATACTAGTAACTTTATCATCTTCAACAATAAATTTAAGTTCCATATCATTTTTAGTATATTTAAATAAAGTTCCTTCTTGAGTATAATTACTACCATATTTTTCAATTACTTTATCAATCGAATCATCAATAGCTACCCCTTCTTTAGTAGAAACCGTATTATCTAAAAAATAAATATTTCCAACCACATCTTTATTATCTTTAGGATAAGTTGTCAATTCAAAATGATCATAAGTATAAATTTTATCAATTCCTTCAAAAGCACAACTAGCTGTTTCAGAATATTTGACTTCTTTACCCAATTTATCTTTAGAAAATTCTTCTCCGATGACTATTTCCTGATTATTATTAGAAAAAACATAAGTATCTGTTACTTTATCAACTTTTTTAATATTTTCATTTACTTGTTTAACTTCACTATTTTTACAACCCGTAAAAACTACTAAACTAAATAATAAACATACAACAATTTTTTTCATTTATTCCACTTCCTTTTTAAATTTTTTTAATTTTTCTTCATATATAGAATTTACTTTTTTATCACTACGATAATCTTTTAAATGGTATTTATTTTTTAATATATTTCCAAAATAATTAGATAGTTTAATGGCTCCATTTAAGTTTAAATGTAAACCGCCATCATAAGTATCTTTTTGATAATCAATGCCAATAGTATCACTGACATCTATAAAATTATAATAATCCAATTTATATTTTTCGGCATATTCTTTTACTTGGTTTTCATATTCTAAGTACCAATAAGGATATAAACTAGGGGCTTTCATCAAAACTAATTTAATATTATTTTCTGCACAAAGTTTCCTAATTTTATCTAAATAATTATAAACATTGTCACTAAAAGAATAATTAGCAAGTTTTCTTTTAGTCGGTAAATTTTTAACTGGTTTTACTTTTTTATTAACTAAAAAACCATTATAAGTATTACTTTTTTCTTTAAACAAATATTTAAAATCTTCTAATTTAAGTTTATCAAAACGATCGTGATATCTTAAAATAGGAAAAACATAAGATAAAAAGTTTTCTTCTTCTAACATGGAAGCTTTAATTAAATCGATTTTTTCTTGACTCCATTTCATTTTGTCAATCATCAAACGATTATAGGCTTCACTTACTTTTTTATCGTATCTTAAAGCATTGACATTTAATACGACAATAGCCGGAGTTTCATAGTTTAAAGTTTCTTTTAAAAGATAATATGATTGCCATATCAACTGTTGACTGTTTCCCCGTACATAAGAAGTAATTCCATACTGTTCATACATGGTTAAAGGTGATATATTAGCGTATACTTCACAGTCACCAATAAATATAACATCATGATTAGTTTTTTCTTGGTAATATTCATAAGTCATATTACCTTCTTTTAAATAGTCCATATATTTAGGAGCTAACAATTTATTTAAAAAGATAAATAATATGATAAATATTAAAATTATCCATACCTTTTTCATAAACCACCTCAAAATTTACTATAGACAAATTGTTCTACTTGAAAACCGATTCCATATACGCCAAATACCAAAACTATTAAAATTAAAGTACCGATTAAAATCAGTTTTTTATTGTTGGAAATTTTTAAATAAGGTCCTTTTTTTTCGATTATAAATAAGGTTATAGTAGCTATTATTAAAACTAAGTAATTAGATATACTAAGTCCTAAATTTAAAAAGTTAGAAAATAAAGACCCTAAATTAAAATTAGTAAAAATACTAGTTAATTTAAAAATAGCTTCCATGTTATTAGGGTAAATAAAGAATACCCACAATAACGATACTAATACATAAGTCAAAATGACATTTAATATTTTACTAGATGTTTTAATATTTAAAATAACTAATATTCCTTGTCCTAAACCCCATATTAGATAGTTGAAACCATGCCAAAGCCCCGATACTAAAAAAGTTATCAAGATATTTATTTTTTGTCTTATTTTACTACAGCGATTACCTTTTAAGGGGATATAAACATAGTCTTTTAAAAAACTACTTAAAGCGATATGCCAACGATTCCAAAATTGTTTGATTGATTCACTAAATAAAGGTCTATCAAAGTTTTCTTTTAAAGTTATTCCTAACATTTTAGATATTCCTAAAACGATATCTATTCCCCCACTAAAGTCTGTATATAAATATAAAGTATATAGTAAACAACTAAATAAAATATAAGAACCCGTATAGTTATTTTGAACTATAGAGTTGATAATTATAGATATTCTACTAGCTATTACTAATTTTTTAAATAGACCAAAACATATTCTACAAAGACCATTATATAGGTTATTTATTTTTATTTTACTATTAAATAGTTCTTTTTCGATATCATTATAACGATTTATTGGACCGATAAATAAACAGGGAATATAAAAGATATATAAACTGAAGTTGATTATGTTTAAACAGGGTTCATATTTATTTTTATATATATCAACTAAGTAAGCGATAACTTGTAAAGTATAGTATGATATTCCAAGTGGTACTACAATAGATTTATATAAAATTATTGTTTTAAAACTTAGTAATATTATTAAATTTATTAAAATACCAATGGTTAATAAAATTTTACTTTTCTTATTTTTTAAAATTAAACTGATAATATAGGTTGTTATAATACTTGTTAAAATAAAGATTAAACCGGAAATATTTAAATAACAATATATGGTTACACAGGTTAATAAAATGATTAAGTTTTTTATCCAACTGGCCATTTAGAATGATCCCAATTACGACCGTTTAAAGCGGCTTTCCTTTGTTTATTATTCCAACCAAATACGACGTGATAACCGGCTGATGTATCATAGTGTAACCATTTTCCACCGACTTTGATAATATTCCAATAATGGGTTTTATCGGTAGTCCAAATAACTTGGGCTTGATAACCTTTAGCTTCTAATAAGGCATTATATACCATCGCATGAACATAACAGTTTCCCCGATATTTAGTAAGTCCATATTTAACAGGATCACTTCCACCCCATTCGGAATGGAAAGATATGTTGTTATATACCCAATTATGAATAGCTCTTATGGAATTTCCAATTCTAGAGGCGGTACTTTTAACGATGGTACTTTTAGAAGCATTAGAGGAATAACTTACTCTTTGAACTTCTTTTTTTACAATTATTTTTCTGACAACTGTTTTGGTATTTCCACTTTTATCGGTAGCTTTATAAGTAGCATAATATGTTCCGGCTTTTTTAGTGTTTACTTTACTAGCATCCACGGTAAAATCTACTTTTCCATCTTTGTTGTCTTTAGCTGATACTCCACTTTTAAAGTTAATGGTACTTCCCACATTAACTGTTTTAGTTCCCACTCCGGATATAACGGGTGCTTCTTTATCTTTGATTATGGATAAGGTGGTTTCTTTTTTAGTTTCCAAACCATTTTTATCTTTAGCTGTTATAGTTACTTTATATTTTCCTACTTTACCATATTCTATCGATGCTTCCATATTGGTTTCTACTTCCCCAGAAGCATCGGATACTTCATCGATAAAGTCTTCTTTTTCAACTTTGTCTTCATCCCAAAATATACTGACATTTTTTAGTTTTAATTCTGGGGCTTTGGTGTCTTTTACTTGAATTTCAACTGGATAGTTTTTCCCGTTATATTCGATATTTAAGGTATATTTTCCTATTTCATTGGAATTTATTTTTTTTAGTTCTTCTTCATCATAGTTTACTTCGTCTTCGTCGTTATATAAAATATCGGTTAGGGAAAATTCATCTCCTAGTTCTAAGGTATAATGACTTTTTACTACTTCTATATGTAATGTTACTTCTTTTTTAGTGATATTTCCATATTTATCTTTGACGATGACATTAACTGGATAGTTTTTAAAATCATTTATTGTTGGGACTTTTTCTATATAGGTTGTTACTGAAGATTCATCTTGGATATTTTCGATAAAGTCTTCGGCTTTTATTTTATAGTCTTTATATTGGTAGACATCTTTAAATTTTACTTGGGGTTTGGTGGTATCTACTATATGTAAGGTACTTATTCTATTGATTCCATTTACTTTTATTTTTATGGAATATTTTTTTACTTTGGATAAGTCTATTTTAGATAAATCGGTTTTTATTTTTACATTACTAGGGATATTTCTAGTGAAGTCTTTAGAACTTATTTTTTTAGTTCCAAGTTCAATATAAACATTCCTTTTAACGGGTAAGATAAATAAAAAGGATATTATTATAAGAACTATTAAAATAATTGTTGTTATGATTATTTTTTTAGTGGTTAAAAAAGATTTTAATTTTTCTTTTGTTATAGTTTTATTTTTTGAATTAGTTATTTCTTTTTCTTGGACTGGTTCTTTTTCTATTTTATTTACTAATTCGGTTTGTTTTTCTTTTAAACTAGTTTTTTCTACTTTTTTTACAGTTGATTTATTATTATTTTTTTTCTTTGGTTGGTTATTAGTTTTTTTCTTTTTTGGATTTTTCTTTTTTTTACTCATAAGTATTCCTCCACTTTTAAATTGGTTTAATTTATTTTATGATTAAACATCTACTCCTATTTAGTAATTTCTTTTTATGTCAAATTTCGACACTATTATACCACTATTGAGTTAAAATACAAATTTTTTACCCAAAAAATGTTGGTGAGTAAAAATCACCAACACTATTTGACACCAAACTTATTTTCAATAAATAGAAATATTTAACATGTATATTCCATAAATTTTTCAAACATAGTAATCATAAAAATTATCTTGCTTTTTTACAGCAAGTCTTTTAATTTCTTTCTCGGCTGCTATTTCATCATCTTTATCAAAAAAGACTTCATTATTAAACATATCCAATATTTCTTCCTTATTTTCAATTTCATCAAACCAAAAAGTTATTTGCATCATATTATATTTCGTAATATAATCTCCTTTCATTTATATTATAGCACACTTTTTATTTTTTTTAATTTTAAATACATTCATTCACCACCCTTTCTTTTATTTTTCCAAAAAAGTACATCTCTTTTTAGAAATGTACTTGTTATTATTTCATCAATTTTTTAATTTTTTTAAAGTTAAGTCCTACTATAGATAATAAACTAAATATTCCAATTATAATATAATTACCAATACTATCTAAAGTTATAGGATTTTTGATGTTTTCTTTTTTATTATTATTGGTTGGTTCTTTGACTGTTACTTTTTCAAATACTGGTTCTAAAGTAATATCTTGATCGATAACTTCATCATCTTTAACTATTTTGTCAGTTTCTGGATTTTTAAATCCCATAAATTTTTGATTGGTACCTGGTGTTTTTAATTTATTTATCTCTTTAGAATATTTTTGATATAAATCATTTAAAGTAAGTCCTTCTTCTAATTCAAAGGTTTGATCATTTATTGTTACCTTAATATTATATTTGGGTATGATGGTAGTATTTTGATAAAGTTTTGTATTGTTATCAATTGTTTTTCCATCAAATACAAATCTTGAAAAACTTTTATCTGGTTGATTTTGTAGTTTGGTTAACTCTTGTTTGGCTTCACTAGGTAAATCATCTATAGTTTGTCCTTCATCTAAGGTATATGTTTGATTATTTATCGTAACGGTAATCTTATATACACCTTTGACTATCATATTATGATGAATTTCTTTTTCAAAGTCGATTCCATTTCCATTACCATCAACATATTTAACAAAGGTTTTGTTTTTGGTATTTTTTAATTCATCTAAAGCCTGTTTTCCATCTTTACTTAAATCGTTTAATTTTTTTCCTTCACTTAGTCTAAATTTTTTATTACCAATAGTTATTTCTACTTCGTAAATACCTTTAATGGTTACATCTTTTTTTATTTTGGTAGTTTTTTTAATTTCATTATTATCTATATCTTTATAACCAACTAGTATTTTATTATTTTTTTCTAATTTTTTTAAGGCTTCTTTAGCGTCATTGTTGGAACTGATTAAGTCTTCTAAAGTTTTTCCTTTTTCTAATTCATAGACTTTATCAATAGTTACATTTATGGTGTAAATTGGAGTGATAGTAGTGTTTTTAGTTATTTTTGTCTTTTCCGCATCGATAGTTTTTCCATCTTGATCTTGCCATCTTTTCCAAGTACCATTTCCATCACTTGGTGTTTTTAATTTATCTAAAGCACTTTTTCCATCGCCAGATAATTTATCTAAAGTTTCATTTTCATAAATATCGAAAGCTTGATTATCGATGGTAATAGTTACTTTATATAATCCTTTAATTTCTAAGTTGTGAGTTAATGCCGCATCTTCTTCGATAGGATTACCCTTTTCATCAACCAATTTTTCAAATTTTTTGATATTTTTATCGACATTTTTTAAGGATTCTAAGGCTTTTTTACCTTCACTATTTAAGTTGCTTAAATTTTCGTTTTCATTGACATAGTATTTTTTACCACTAATAGTTATTTCAATTAAATATTTAGGCGTAATGATAGTATGTTTAGTTAGTTTAGTACTTTTTTCTATTTTTTGACCAGTTTTATCTTCATAATGATCAAATTTTTTAGTCGTTTCTTTTTCTAAAGTCTCTAATTGTTGTTTCCCTGATTCGTTTAAATTATTTAAAGTTTGCCCATCTTCGATAGTATATTTTTGACTACCAATGGTAATATCTATTTCATATTTACCAACAATTTTTATGTGTTGATGTAATTTTTGATTTAAATCTATTTCATTTCCTTCCCCATCAACTCTTTTGCTTAGTCTTTTTCCGGCAACTTTTTCTAAGGCATCAAAGGCGATTTTAGCACCTCCAGATAATTCACTTAGTTTAGTTCCTTCACTAACTGGATAGTCTGTTCCCCCAATATTAACATTAACATTATATTTTCCACTGATGGTAGTATTTTCATTTATTGGAGTATTATCTTTTACTTCATTACCTTTACTATTTACAAAATAAAGGAAAGTTTTATTTGAAGCACTTCTTATTTTGTTTAAGAATACTAGGGCTTTAGCATATAAAGAACTTAAATCATTTAAAGTTTTTCCTTCACCTATTTCATATTTTTCTCCCTCAATAGTAATTACAACATTATATTTACCTTGAATAGTAGTATGTTTAGTTATTGGGGTATTGATATCAATAGCTTTACCATCTCCATCGACATAACCAATTAGTTTTTTATTACTTAAATTTAAGGCATCCAAAGCGGTTTTAGCATCATTTTCTAGTTTACTTAAGGTAATTCCATCCGCAACATTATAATCAGTTCCACCAATTTTAAGTTTGATAGTATATTTTCCTTTTATAGTAGTATGTTTAGTTATTGGAGTATTTTCTTCAACTACTGCTCCACTTTCATCAACATAATTAGCAAAGTCTTTTCCATCTACTGTTTTTAGATTATCCAACGCTGTTTTAACATCACCATTTAAAGATTCTATTTTAGAGTTTTCATCCACTTCATATTGATCTTCCCCAACGGTTATTTTTACACTATAACGAGCGGTAACTTTCGTATCTTCATTTATGGCCGTTTTAGTATCAATATCTTTACCACCGGCAACATAACTTTTAAAATCTTTATTGTCTTTATCTACATTTTTCAAATTATCTAAAGCCGTTTTAGCATCATCATTTGAACTAATTAAATCATCTAAAGTTTTTCCTTTTTCTAAATCATAGTCTTTATCAATAGTTACTTTAATTTTAAAAATGGCTTTTAAAGTAATATCTTTAGTAATTGGTGTATTCATTTCAATGGTATTACCATCTTCATCTTCAAAATGATCAAAAGTTCCTTTTCCATCACTAGGTTTTTGAAATTCTTCTAAGGCGGTTTCTCCCGCACCTTTTAAATCACCTAAATTTTGGTTTTCATCTAGTTCATACGTAGTTCCACCGATATCAACTTTAACTAATTTAATATATTTAGGATAAATATCTAAGTTTTCATTTATAGAACTAGTTTTAACAAAATCAATTGTTTTATCTTTATCTTTAAACCATCCTTCGAAACGGTATCCATCAATTGATTCACTTGGAAAATCTTTATCAGGTATCTGACTACCTTTTTTATATGCTTTGATAGTTGAAGCACCATCGACATCATAAATTCCTACTACCCCATAATTTGTACTATCATTATATTTATGCTCTAATTTACTAGGACTTAAAGTTACATCTTTTCCTAGTTTTATAAAGTTAGTATCACTAGGATTTTTCGTAGTACCAAAATCAAATAAATTACCACCTTTAGCGGTATTATTATCTGTCAATTTTGATTTTCCATCAATTGTTATTTCAACACCCGTTGAATTACCATCGTTTAAAGATATTAGATGGGGTGGGCCAACTGCTTTAGCATCACTACCTGTTATTTCTGTATCGGTTATATGGATTTTTAAATTAGTTTGATTATTTATCGAAATTGCCTCTTCTGAAAGATTAAATTGTGTTAAACCTTCTATAATACTATCGTTGTTAATATTTAAGACATTTCCATTTCCACCATCATAGTTAATAGCCATAGTACCAGCAACTCTACTTTTATTTTTAATATTTATAGTATTTGAATCACTTAAAACATGAATTCCATCAAAGTAACAATCTAAATATGTATTATCAATATTTACTAAAGAACTGTCACTTCCTTCCGCCAAATTTAAAGATATACCTTTGTCGTCATCGGAATGTTTACGATAAATATTCCAAATATAAACACCATCTAAATTCAAATTAACTGGTGATTGAACATCAATAAATTTATAATCACCTTTAATATTATCACCACTAAAATCGGTATTATAATTTTTTAAGGTAACATTTATTTTTTTACCAGCCTTAATAATAATAGGTGGATAAATTGTTGCTTTACTATTATTATCAGCATCATCACCAATAATCTTAAGATCTTTATTGATAGTTATAGCCCCACCACTATCTCTGTTATAGGCAACTCCTTTTTTTATTTTTAAAGTTGCTCCTTCTGGGGCATCTACAACGGCTTTTCTTAAGTCTGTACCCGCAACTTCTATTACTACTTCATCTTGGGCAAATACATGTGGTATCAATACAATTCCAACTAATAAAATTACTCCTAAAAATATTTGGATATTCTTTTTCATACTCTCTTTCCTCTCTTTTGTAATAGTTTTTATGTATACTAATACATAATAAATCAGTATATACTGATTGCACTAAATAACATGATTTTATCATGACTAAATTGTATATTAAGTATATCATTTTATAGTGTAAAGTGTCAAACATGATTTTTTTTAAAAACCCTTTATTTTGTAGGCTTTAAAATGACTTTTATACAAATGAACAAAATATCAAACAAGTTTGATATGTATAACCTCACGATTATACTTTTCTACTTCTTAGAAGTCTCCTTCTC
>CANQHO010000046.1 GCA_947623815.1 uncultured Bacilli bacterium
TTATAAAATCAAGCCATTGTACTAGAAAAATGGCAATAAAATTATATTTTACTTTCACTAATAAGTGTATGAACTGGTCCGACAGGTTTAACCGGAGAAACGGGACCAACTGGTCCGACAGGTTTAACCGGAGAAATAGGACCAACCGGTCCAACAGGGTTAACTGGTGAAGTAGGACCAACTGGTCCGACAGGTTTAACTGGAGAAACAGGACCAACTGGACCAACAGGATTAACTGGTGAAGTAGGACCGACAGGTCCAACGGGATTAACTGGTGAAGTAGGACCGACAGGTCCAACAGGTTTAACCGGTGAAATAGGCCCGACTGGTCCGACTGGCCCAACGGGACCAATTGGATTAACTGGTGTGGCCGGAGAAATTGGTGAGACTGGACCAACTGCTTGAAGTAGTTATTCCAATTTAAATTAGATTTTCAAAATCTATTTTTTTTTCATAAAAAATGTTATAATTAAACAAATGATAGGAGTGATTTTTTGAAAAAATGGTATCATGATTATATGGAACAAGAGCATTCCTTTGATAAAAAAACAATGATTGGAATCTTTTGTTTATTAGTTGTATTTTCTGGAATCTTTGGTTTTATATATGAATTTATTTTTTACTATTTTAATGAAGGTATGGATAAATTTTATTGGCGTGGTGGTAATTTCCTACCTTGGATAAATATATACGCTATTGGTTCTTTAGGAATTTACTTTTTAACATATAAACAAAGAAAAAGCCCTTTAAAAGTATTTTTATTCGGTTTAATATTTTGTGGCATTTTAGAATTTTTCTCTGGTTTAGGAATGTATATAATTGGTCATGGATTTAGATGTTGGGATTACAATACTGAAATATTAAATTTTGGAAATATCGGTGGCTTTGTTTGTCTTAGAAGTGTTTTGTTTTTTGGGTTCTCTAGTTTATTACTAATATACTTTATGGTGCCAATCTGTTTTATCTTAGCCAAAAAACTAAATAGAAAAACTTTTTTAATACTTAGTATAACCTTATTTTCCATAATAATGTTTGACGAAATTTATAATCTGTTGATTGCTCGAATATTAAACTTACCAAGAGCCTCCGATATTTATAAACAAATTGGTTTTAATTATGTCAGTTTTAAATAGGACTTTGAATAGTCCTTTTATTTTTTTCATAAAAAAATATAGGAGGATATAAAATGTCCAAAAAAGTTGCTTTATATTTAAGAATCTCCAAAGAAGATTTAGATAAATACTTAGATGCTTCAAAAAGTATTAAAAATCAAGAGCTAATGCTTAAAGAAGAAGTAAAAAAACATAAAGATTGGCAAATCGTAAAAACTTACTGTGATGAAGACTTATCTGGGGCTGGAATATACCGACCTGCTTTTCAAAAAATGATAAGCGATTGTGAAAATCAAAAAATAGATATAGTTTTATGTAAAAGTCAATCACGATTTTCTAGAGATATGGAAGTAATTGAAAAATATCTTCACAACAAATTCATCCTTTGGAATGTCCGATTTATCAGTCTAGTAGATAATGCTGATACCAACAATATCGGCAATAAAAAAAGTCGGCAAATAAATGCTTTAGTCAACGAATGGTATTTAGAAGATTTATCCAACAATATCAAATCAACTTTAAGATCAAAATGGAAAAACGGTCAATGTACGTCAGCCTTTGCCAAATATGGTTTTATAAAAGATGCTAAATGTAAAAATCATTTAATAGTCGATAAAGTAGCCAGTCAAGTAATAAAAGATATTGGTCAAATGTTTTTAAAAGGCTACGGCCAAGAAAAAATAGCGAATGTATTAGAAAAAAAGGGGATACCTAGTCCTTATGAATATAAACTTTTAAACGGGAGTAAATTAAAATTGCCAATTAAAAAAAATATCGATAATAAAAAAATAACTGCCAAAGGAACTTATATTATTAAAATATTATTAGATAGTAATCAAATCCTAAAAAACGTCCAATTTTTTTTAACAATTGATTTAAAAAAAGAAGGGATACTTAAAATAAGAAATATAACCGATGATGTAAATATATACTATAAAAATAAAAAAATCCTTATAAATGAAGATATTTACTCTAACTTTTATAACTTGTTATTTAAGGTAGATAAATTAGATAAACTATTAAAAATAGAAATTGAAGTAACCATTAAATCATATCAAAAAGAAATTGTACCCATTATAAAACTAGAACCCAAAAATAAAGATGCAATCAAGATAACCTATCAAATTAGAAAAAAATTTAAATGGTCTAGTCGAACTATCCACAAAATCCTTAATGATGAAACCTACCATGGAATATTATCCCAAGGCAAAACCAAAACCATAAGTTATAAAAATCATAAAACTATCGCTACTAAAAAAGATGAATGGATACTAACTAACTCTTTAGAAAAAATATTTGATGATACAACTTGGAAACAAATTCAAACCAAATTAAAAAGAAAAGAAAAATCTAGTATCGATGGCAATAAACATTTATTTTCTAGTTTAGTTTTTTGTGAACAATGTAATTGTTTATTTTATAAAAATGTCACCAAAGAAAAAAATGGGCAAAAAAACGAATATTTACTATGTCAAAACCAAAAAACCAAAATAAAAAACTGTCCTAATAAATACTCAATTAGAGTAGATGATTTAAAAAAATGTATCTTAAAAGAACTAAACAAATTTTTAAATGAATACTTTGACGAGTTATTATTAAAAAAATATTACGATAAAAATATCATTCAACAAATATTTTTAGATAAAATAAATACTTTAAAAAAAGAACAAGAAATTATAATTAAAAATATCGATAAACAAAAAGAAAAATTTAAACAACTTTATATCGATAAAATAAACCATATCATCGATGAAGAAGATTTTGTATTTTTAAAAGATGAAGATAAAAAAAGTATCGAAAAACAAAATAAACGGCTAGACCAAATAAAAAAAGAATTAACTAAACTAGAAAATAAAAAAAATAAAATAATAAATCAAGCAATAACTTTTTATCCCTATCAAAACTTAAAAACGATAAAAAAAGAATGGTTAAACGAATTTATCGAAAAAATAAAAATTGGAAAGTTAGATAAAATAAACAAACAAAGAAATATTATAATCGTTTGGAAATTTTAAAAATTGGAATAAGTTCTCGCCGCAACTGGTCCGACGGGACCCGCACCAACCCTTACAATCGGGGATGTTGTAACTGGGGCAGCAGGAACAGATGCGACTGCTAGTATTGTTCCGAATGGCGATAATAGTTATCAATTAAATTTAACTATCCCAAGAGGAGATACGGGAGCAGCGGCACCCGGAGCATAAAGTAAGGCAAAGATTAGCCTTACTTTTTTCTTAAATAAAAACTTTTACATATAATTTAATGAGAGGAAGTGAAATATGTATAAAGTAGCTGTTTATGCGATTGCCAAAAACGAAGAAAAATTTGTGGAAAGATGGGTAAATTCCATGCAAGAAGCTGATGATATATACGTTTTAGATACGGGTTCTACCGATAATACTTATGAAAAATTAAAAAGTTTGGGAGTTCATGTTAAAAAACAAATAATAGATCCATGGCGTTTTGATACTGCCAGAAATGAATCCTTAAAAATGGTTCCCCAAGATGTAGACATTTGTGTTTGTACCGACTTAGATGAAGTATTTAATAAAGGTTGGCGAAAAGAATTAGAAAAAGCTTGGCTTTCCAACACAACTAGAGCAATGTACCATTATGTTTGGAGTTATGATAAATATAATAAACCAAAAGTTAGTTTCTATATCGAAAAAATCCATGCCAGAAATAATTATAAATGGACGCATCCTGTCCATGAAGTATTATCTTATTTAAAAGAAGAAAAAGAAAATAAAATTGTCGTAGAAAATATTTTGGTATCTCATTATCCAGATCCCTTAAAATCGAGAAGCAGTTATTTATCCCTTTTAGAATTATCCGTAAAAGAAGATCCCGAAGATGATCGAAACATGCATTATCTAGGTAGAGAGTATATGTTTTATGGGCAATTTGAAAAATGCATTGAAACTTTAAAAAAACATTTAACCTTAAAAAAAGCCACTTGGAAAGATGAAAGATGTGCATCAATGCGGTTTATTGCTAGAAGTTATTTAAACTTAAAAAATTATGAACAAGCCAGTTATTGGTATTCTTTAGCCATTAAAGAAGCCCCATACTTAAGAGATCCATATGTTGAAATGGCCTTTTTAAAATACTTGTTAAAAGATTATCCTCAAGTTTTATACTATTGTAATGAAGCCTTAAAAATAACTGAAAAATATGAAAACTATACTAATGAAGTATTTAGTTGGGATTATACCATTTACGACTTAAAATCTATTGCTTATTACAATTTAAAAGAAAATAGGGCAGCTTTAGAAAATATCGACATAGCCTTAAGATATGATCCGGAAAATAAAAGACTAATCGAAAATAAAAAACAGATTGAAAAATCGATAATTTATAACCAAAATAAGTGAAAAAGAAATTGTTTTCTTTTTCCTTTTTTGTTAAAATAAAAATGGTGGTAGTAGTGCAAAGAAGTGAAGTAGACATAAATAAAGTGACGCCCATGATGCGGCAATATTTAGAAATTAAAAATCAAAATGAAGATATTATTTTATTTTTTCGCTTAGGCGATTTTTACGAAATGTTTTTTGAAGATGCTATATTAGTATCTAGGGAATTAGAGCTTACTTTAACTGGTAAAAATGCTGGTTTAGAAGAAAGAATACCGATGTGTGGTATCCCATATCATGCGGTTAGTATATATTTAGACAAATTGACTAGTAAAGGATATAAAGTAGGAATATGTGAACAACTAGAAGATCCGGCAAGTGCTAAAGGAATTGTCAAAAGAGATATAACCCAAATTGTTAGTAAAGGAACCGTATTTAATGAAGAATCCTTAGTGGCTTATGAAAATAATTACATTGGAGCAATCAACGATTATAAACAATGTTATGTCGTTACTTATATGGATGTTTCAACCGGTCAAGTAGATGCTTTTATTTTACCGCATAAACAAACTAATTTAATAAGTGAAGTAGTAAGTATCGGCATAAAAGAAATAATTATTAAAGACAGTTTTGATAAAACAATTTTATCTATTTTAAAAAATCAATTCAAAATTCCTATTTCTATATTTGATACAACTAATGATTTGTTGGAATATCGGTACATATATGAAGATGTTAATGATCCAAAAATTGTCGATTCTCTTAAATATTTATTAACTTATATAAGTGAAACCCAAAAAAGAAATTTGTCCCATTTAAAAAAAGTTAATGTCAGACAAAATAGAGAATATTTAAAAATGGATATTCATACTAAACGAAATTTGGAACTTACCGAAACTTTAAGATTAAAACAGAGAAATTATTCTTTAATCTGGCTGTTAGATAAAACTAAAACGGCTATGGGGGCTAGGAAATTAAAAAATTGGATTGAAAATCCTTTAGTCAATGTCAATGAAATTGAAAAAAGATATGATATGGTTGATACTTTAATAACTGAATTTATATTGAAAGATGACTTGATTAAAGACTTAGATGAAGTATATGATTTAGAAAGATTAAGTGGACGCATTGCCTTTGGGAATGCGAATGCTAGAGATTTATTACAACTTAAAAATTCTCTACAAGTTTTACCGCATATCAATCAAATATTAACTTATTTAAAATATACCGATAAAGTAGATCCAATGACTGATTTATATAATCTTTTAGAAGCCAGTATTTATTTAGATCCCCCGGTAAGTGTTAAAGAAGGCTATTTAATAAAAGAAGGTTATAATCAAGAATTAGACGAATTAAAAGATTTGCGAAAAGGGGGTAAAGATTTTGTCGCTCGGTTTGAAGCTGAAGAAAGAGAAAAAACGGGAATTAAAAACTTAAAAGTTGGATATAATAAAGTATTTGGTTATTATATTGAAGTATCTAAGGGCAATATCGACTTAGTAAAAGATGAATATGGTTATGAAAGAAAACAAACTTTAACTAATTGTGAACGGTATATAAGTCCGGTTTTAAAAGAAAAAGAAGCGTTGATATTGAATGCTGAAGAAAGAATTATCGAACTTGAGTATGAACTATTTATCGATATTAGAAACCAAGTTAAAACTTATATTCCTAATTTACAAAGGGCCTCAGAAATAATTAGTACCATCGATGTTTTACAATCATTTGCGAGTGTGGCGGAAGAAAATAATTATGTTAGACCTAAATTAAACACCGAAAGAAAGATAAATATTATTGATAATCGACACCCGGTAGTGGAAAAAGTTTTAAATAATGAATATGTATCTAATGATGTAATTATGGATGAAAAAACCGATATTTTACTGATAACTGGTCCTAATATGGCTGGTAAATCTACTTACATGCGGCAAATGGCGATTACAGTTATCATGGCCCAAATTGGTTGTTTTGTTCCGGCTAAAGAAGCCAGTTTACCAGTTTTTGATGCTATATTTACTAGGATTGGTGCCAGTGATGATTTAGTAAGTGGCGAATCGACTTTTATGGTGGAAATGAATGAAGCCAATAATGCTTTAAGTAATGCTAGTAAAGATAGTTTGATTTTATTTGATGAGTTAGGACGGGGAACGGCTACTTTTGATGGGATGGCTTTAGCCCAATCTATCATTGAATATATTCATAATCATGTTCATGCCAAAACGATGTTTTCTACCCATTACCATGAACTTACTGATTTAGATCAAAGTTTATCTAAACTGAAAAATGTTCATGTTAGTGCGGTTGAGGAAAATGGAAATTTGATATTTTTACATAAGATAAAAAATGGTAGTATTGATAAAAGTTACGGTATTCATGTGGCCAAGTTAGCCTCTTTACCAAGTAGTTTAATTGAACGGGCTAGTCAAATATTAGAAATCTATGAAAATAAAGAGAAAAAAAGAGATACTAAAATTCAAGAGGCTTTACCACTTGATGCTTTGATGGAAAAAGAGTCGGAAGTGGAAAGAGAAATAAAAGAATGTAATGCTTTAGAAATGACACCAATAGAGGCTTTGAACAAAATATGGGAGTGGAAAGAAAAAGTAAAATAGTAGCATTCTTTTAAAGATAGTGTTATAATTGTTATGGTAAGGAGAATGATATGAATTTACTTAAAAAGGAAAATTGGCTTGTCAATTTAATTTTGATGATTCTTTCGGAAGGGGCTTATACTTTTGTTTTGGGATATTTTTTGAAGGTATATGATAAAAATGCTTGGTATGCCAAATGGCAATATTGGGTTTTAGGTTTGGTATTTCTTTTCTTCCCAGCTTTTGTCATGTTGGCGGTATTTTCGATTCAAATAAGTATTGAAGTAGCTAAAAAGTTAAATGTTAAAGGGGACAATATATATGCTTGTCCTTATACTTGGTTACTTTGTTTAGTTGTACCAGTAATTGGTTGGATATTTTTAATTGTATTATCTTTATACATTGTTATTTGGCCAATTGTTATGTTATATAAAGGTGAAGGAGAAAAATATATTAAGTAGGTGAATTATGAAAAAAGCAACGTTAGTTATTATGGCGGCTGGTCTTGGTAGTCGTTTCAAAGGTGGACTTAAACAACTAGAGCCAGTTGGAATGAATGGCGAAATTTTAATGGAGTATTCTATTTATGATGCTTTGGAAGCTGGTTTTAATAAGGTAGTATTTGTAATTAGAAAATCTTTTGCGGAAGAATTTATCGAAACTATTGGTAGAAAAATTGAAAAAAAGGTTGAATGTGCCTATGTTTATCAAGAACTGGATAATTTACCAATTGATATAAATTTTAAAAATAGAACTAAACCTTGGGGGACAGGTCAAGCCATTTTAACAACTAAGGATGTTATTGATGAACCTTTTTGTGTTATCAATGCGGATGATTATTATGGTAAGGATAGTTTTGTTAAAATGTATAATTTTCTTACTACTGATTTAAAAAGTAATAAGTATTGTATGGTTGGGTATTTACTAAAAAATACTTTGAGTGATAATGGGGGAGTATCTAGAGGTATTTGTGTAATTAACCCTGATAACAAACTTATTGAAGTTAAGGAAACTTATAATATTGCGAAAGTGGGAGATATTATTTTATCTAGTAATGGTGTGTTAAAAGATAATTCGATTGCTAGTATGAATATGTGGGGATTCCATCCTTCTATATTTGATTATTTAAAGGATGAATTCATTGATTTTTTGAAAAACTTGGATGAAAATGATATAAAAAGTGAATTTTTGATTCCGGTAGTGGTGGACAAACTTTTAAAAAGTAAAAAAATAGAAGTGGAAGTTTTAAATACGGACGCTAAATGGTTAGGTATTACTTATAAAGAAGATAAGGAAATTATTCAAAATAAATTTAAGGATTTATATATGCAAGGTGTATATAAAGATAAACTTTTTTAATACTAAGCTATGCTTAGTTTTTTTGAAATTTATTTAATATAAAAATGTTTGAGAGTTAAATCCCAAACATTTTTTCAAGAATTTTGTATGTACACTAAAACCCTTTAGTTTAAATAATAAAGGGTTTTTTAGTTTTTTTGAATTGCTTTTTCAAACTTTTTATTTCTTCTTTAGATTTGCCAGACACTTTAGAAATAAATTTTAATCCAGCTCCATTTAGCAACATATTCTTAATAAATTCATTGGCTATATAATTTTTACCGTTGTCAAATCCTTCTTTTTTAGCTTTTTCTTCAGCATCTTTAATTTCAGACTGTCTAACATATTCATTGACATCTTCATTTTTCCAATATTCATATAAAAAATTATCACTATTCATTTTTTTGACCTCCCTTAAAAATAGTTTTCTTTCTCTATTAGATAAAACAATTATTAAATTTTTATCTAATTCTTTATAAGTTGTAGCTTTAATTGCTCTACACCAAGCAATCTCTTTTTCTTTATTCTTATTATAAATTATGTCGTCTAAATAAGCAAGATTTTTATTGATTATTTTATAATTATCAATTGTAACAATGTCATTGATAGTATCATGTAACAGAGTATTACTATCCAAGTTATTAAATTCATTAGGTAAGACATTGAGGTTCAATTGAACAACTTGAGCATTTATATCTTCAATTTTTCCTCCTTTTTAAATAGTTAAGTTGCTATTATAAAACTAGACATAGTCAAAATATGTCGAAATGTCTTTACATAGACATATATTTTTTGATTAAAAAATGTTGTTACGAATACTAAATTGTGATATAGTATATATAGATATAGTAGAGAACTAATATCTTGTATTTTTTTGTACTGAATAATGTTAAATTAAATGTGCAAAATAGAATTAAGGAGTGAAGATATGAAAGGCAAAAACATGTATACCGAACGTAAATTCGGGGGGGGGGCAAGTTTACAGAAAATAAGAAAGGATTTACTTTAATAGAACTTTTAGCTGTTATAGTAATATTAGCGGTAATCGCGTTGATAGCGACGCCCGTAATATTACGCATCATCGAAAATGCGAGATATGGAGCGGCCAAAAGTAGTGCGATAGGCTATGTAGAAGCCAGTGAAAAAGGTGTAATAATCCATCTGATGGAAAATAGAAAAAATAAAATAACAGGAGATTGTACAGCCAAAGGAAATGTATTAACCTGTGGAGAAGTACCATTAACCTTAGATGTAAAAGGAAGTCTACCAAGTAGTGGAACAATAACCTTTGATAAAAATGGAAATGTAAATAGTGTAACGGATTTATTAATAAATGGATATAAATTTAGTTATGATGGACAATGGACTGGAGAAAAGAGTGAAGGAGAAGTAGTACCACCAAAAGAAGAAGGTAGAGAAGCAACAACAGATGATTTTGGAAAGTA
>CANQHO010000047.1 GCA_947623815.1 uncultured Bacilli bacterium
GGAAAAAAAGAATCAGATTTAAAATTTGATGAATGTAATAAAAAAGTATACGATGCCAATCGAAAAAGTCAATTTTTGTCAGGTCTTATGATGCCATTTATGAATTTTATTGGTAATTTTGGTTATGTGGCAGTTTGTATAGTTGGTGCTTTACTAACCATGAATGATATGATTACCTTTGGAGTTATTGTCGCTTTTATTACTTATGTTAGATTATTCACATCTCCACTTTCTCAAATTGCTCAAGCAATGAATGCTTTACAATCGACAGCGGCAGCCAGTGAAAGGGTATTTGAATTTTTAGATGAAGAAGAGATGGATAAGCAAGAAAACATAACTAAAGTTTTAAATAGAGATGAAGTTAAAGGAAAAATTGAATTTGAACATGTCAAATTTGGATATGATGATGATAAAACTATTATTAAAGACTTTAGTGCAGTTGCTAATCCGGGAGAAAAAATCGCAATTGTGGGACCAACGGGAGCCGGTAAAACTACGATGGTTAATTTACTTATGAAGTTTTATGATATTCAAGATGGGGATATCAAAATAGATGGTATTTCAATTAAAGAATTATCTAGAGAAAATATCCATTCTTTATTTACAATGGTTTTACAAGATACTTGGTTATTTGATGGAACCATTAAAGAAAACATTATTTATAATCGGGATAATGTCAGTGATGAAACCGTTAAGGAAGTATGTGATACGGTTGGATTAACTCATTTTATCAAAACTACTTCTAAAGGTTTAAATAGTGAAATAACAGAAAGTGATAATGTAGCCGCTGGACAACGTCAACTTTTGACGATTGCTAGAGGTATGATTGAAGAAGCACCATTTTTAATACTAGATGAAGCCACTAGTAATGTCGATACTAGAACAGAAGAGTTAGTAAGTAATGCGATGGATAAATTAACAGAAGGTAAAACTTCATTCATTATAGCCCATCGTTTATCAACTATTAAAAATGCCGATTTAATTTTAGTATTAAAAGATGGTAATATTGTCGAACAAGGAAACCATGATGAGCTTATGGAAAAAAATGGGTTTTATGCTGAATTATATAATTCGCAATTTGAATTGTAGGGTAAGTAAAAAAAACTTACCTTTTTTCGACATTTAATGTGCTTGACATGGTGGTATAATTAAGTTAAAATAAAATAAGAATAGGAATGGTGGTTATGAAAAAAGATGAAAATGTAAAAAATATTTTACTTGGAATTACAATTTTTTTGGTAATTTTGTTGTCTGGTATTTTGATATGGCAAAGTTGGATAATTAAAAATAAAGATAAATCTAGTGATCTTTCAATTGAAAAAGATAATACTAGTGTAAATACTAATGTTAAAGATGAAACTACTAATAATACAAATAAAAATACTGATACTGACAAAGTAAATGTAGATGATGCTACTTTAAAAAGAGCTAAAACTCTATATCAACAAGCTGTTGATTTATATTTTGGTGATTATTTGGTAGAAAAGGGTGATTCGTATGTTACTACCGAAATTAATGAAAATACTTATAATCAAGTAAAAACGGATATTGTTTTAAACACTTTTTCAAAAACAGGTTTAAAAAGTTTTATTGATGGTGAAAAGTTTGTAACTAAAAATAATTTGTATTATAGACAATTGGCTGATAGAGGTGGAAATCTTTATTTTAAATCTAGAGAATTTGTGCCAGTAAAACAAACCAATAATGAAATAACTTTTGGTTTAGTTTCTAAATATTATGATGATTGTGGTGAAGCTGGTTATGATGAATTTGAAAAAGCTTGTAAAAGTGAAAAAAAGGAAACTAGAACCTTTATAATTGAAAAAGAAGATAATATTTGGAAAATTAAACAATGGGAAATTGATATTTAAAGGAGTTTATTATAAACTCTTTTTTTGGTATAATATCTTAGAGGTGGAGTATGAATAAAACAGTTAGAATTTTAATATCTATAACAATAATTATTTTAGGAATTGTATTATTTTATGTATTAAATATTAAACCAAATAAAAAAACTAAAGAAACAAATCAAGTAGAAAATGCAGAAAAAAATAAAACGGCAATTATTTATTTTTCAGCCACTGGTAATACTAAAAAAATTGCCAATTATATAAAAGAAGAAACAAGTGGGGATTTAATAGAAATAGAACCTAAAGAAAAATATACTAGTGAAGATTTAGACTACAATGATGATTGTCGCGCTAATAAAGAACAAAATGATGATAAAGCAAGACCGGAAATAGCCAATAATATCGATGTTGATAAATATGATACCATTTATTTAGGTTACCCAATATGGTGGGGAGATGTACCAAAAATTATTTTGACATTTTTAGATAATCACAATTTAGATGGTAAAACAATTATTCCTTTTTGTACATCAGGAGGAAGTGATATTAGTAAAAGTGAAGAAACTTTAAAAAATTATAAACCCAATATAAAATGGGAATCTGGGCAAAGATTTGGAGAAAGTACTACCCAAGAAGAAATAAAAAATTGGATTAAAAATAGATAAAAATCTATTTTTTTTCTATATGTAACTTGGTTGTAACTTTAAATATCATATAATTGAAAAAAGAAAGGAGTTATCATATGGAAATATTAAAAGTAGAAAACTTAACCAAAATATATGGTAAAAATACTACTAAAGTAGTCGCATTAGACCATGTATCATTTACCGTAAATAAAGGGGAATTTGTCGCTATAGTTGGCGCTAGTGGAAGCGGTAAAAGTACCTTACTTCATTTAATTGGTGGTGTAGATAGACCTACATCAGGAAAAGTATATATAGATGGTAAAGACATTTTTGAATTGAACGATGATAAACTAGCCATCTTTAGAAGAAGACAAGTAGGACTTATCTATCAATTTTACAATCTAATCCCCATATTAAACGTTGAAGAAAACATCGCCTTACCAATGGCTTTAGATAATAGGAAAGTTGATAAAAAAGTAATGAATGAAATGTTAAACTTGTTAGGTTTACAAAATAGAAAAGATCATTTACCTAATGAATTATCTGGTGGTCAACAACAAAGAACTAGTATTGGAAGAGCCTTAATTACTAATCCAACTATTATCTTAGCCGATGAACCAACTGGAAACTTAGATACCAAGTCAAGTGATGAAGTAGTCGCATTATTAAAAAAATCCAATAAAGAACTAAAACAAACTATCATAATGATTACCCACAATATGGAAATTGCCAAAGAAGCGGACCGCATTATAAAACTAGAAGATGGCAAAATTGTATCAGGGGTGTAATATGAAATTACTTAATAAACTGACAATAAAAAATTTAAAACTGAATAAAAAAAGGACGATTGTAACTATCATTGGGATAACTTTATCAGTAGCCTTAATGGTGGCAGTTTCATCCATTTATTACAGTTTAAATTATTCTAGTATAAAATTTGAAGTATACGAAAAAGGGGATTTTCATGTTGCTTATTTAGATGTACCTATAAATGATATATCAACCTTTAAAAACAATAGGTTAGTAGAAGATTTTTATTTGACTAAAAATATTGGTTATGCCAGATTACCAGAATCCCAGAATAAAGATAAACCTTATATTTTTATTAAAGGTTTTACTAGTTCGGCTTTAAATAATTTATCCGTTAAACTAAAAGAAGGTAGATTACCGAAAAATGATAATGAAATAGTAATACCTACACATTTAAGAACCAATGGAAGAGTCAAATTAAAATTAAATGATACCATTACTTTAGATGTTGGTAAAAGAATGGATAAAGAAAATCAAGAATTAACCCAAGATGATAGTTATTTAGGTGATAATCAAGAAAAAATAGTTGATACTTATCAAAAAACATTTAAAATAGTTGGGGTAATTGAACGACCGGCTAATAATATTGAAAATTATGATGCCCCAGGGTATACCTTTATTACTTATGCTGAACCAAATGATTTAAACGATAAAGTTGACGTTTACGCTAAGTATAATAAAAAGGGTGTAAAAAATAATTATAGTGTCACCGCTTCTATTTTAGAAATAGACCAAGATATTTATAAAAAAAGTCAGACGGAAATTGAATTCAGTCAAAAAGAAAGTGAAAAAATAGATAATGAATTATCTAAGGCTAAATATCAAACTATCACGAATGAATATCTTATATTATTAGAAACCAATCCTATTTTTTGTGAAGGAACAGGCCAATTAGGTTATGCAGTAGTTGTAGTTTTGATAATAATTATTTTTACATCTATCTTTTGTATAAAAAATAGTTTTGATATATCTATTACTGAAAAAACAAAACAATATGGCATGTTAAGAAGTATTGGAGCCACCAAAAAACAAATTAGAAAAAATGTTTTATATGAAGCCAGTATTTTAGGAATAATTGGAATTCCTTTAGGATTATTTTTTGGAATTTTAGCCGCTTATATTTTAGTTATTGTTTGTAATTACTTTATTGGTAGTGCCTTAGCCGAAGGATTGAAATTGTATTTTTCATTTTCCCTTATTTCAATAATTCTTTCTATTTTCCTTGGTATAATTACTGTTTACTTTTCAGCTTTTAAAAGTGCTAAAAAAGCATCTAAAGTATCTTTAATCGATTCGATTAGAAATAGTGCTAATATAAAAATAAAACCTAAAAAATTAAAAAGTTCTAAAATAGTTAAAAAATGGTTTGGAATTGGTGGCGATATTTCTTATAAAAATTTAAAAAGAAACAAGAAAAAATATCGAACGACGGTTGTATCGATTATCGTTTCCGTAGCAGTTTTTATTGCCCTTTCAACTTTTATGGATTTGGCTTTCAAAAGTATTAAATCCGATTTAATTTCTTATGACTATAATATCAGTATGCAAGTGGCTGATAAAGCCCTTCATAATAAAGCCTTAGAAACCGTTAATTTAGATGGTGTTAAAAACTATAGTGTTATTAAATCTAATAGTTTAATTATAGATAAACCTAAATTTTCTCAAAATTATTTAAAAATTAGTAAAGAAAATAAATTGGAAACCGATAACAATATATTTTTAGTAACGGTTAGTGAAAAAGAGTATCAAAGTTTTATTAAAAGTTTAAATCTTGATTATGATCAAGTCAAAGATAAAGGTATTTTGTTTGATACTATAAATTTGAATTATTACAGTATTAAAAATAAAAAAAATAAAGAATACTATACTAGAAAATATGACTATCAAAAAGGAGATTTAATAGAAGGAAAAATTGAAGATACCGAAACTAAATTTTCTATTGAAATTGCTAAAGTTGTTGATAAAGAACCATTTATAGGCGATGAATTAGAAAATATAATTATCGTAAGTAATAATTTATTTGAAAAATATGCTTCTAGTGAAAGAATAGAAATATACTATGATGCCAAAGATGCCTCTAAATTACAAGATGATATCGATGATATTATGAAAGATGTAGAATATTATGTTAACAATATTGAAGAAAATGCCAAAATAATGAATAACTTATTTACTTTAATTGGAATATTCTTATATGGTTTTATTATTGTTATATCGTTAATTGGCATTACTAATATTTTTAATACTATTACAACTAGTATGGAACTTAGAAAACAAGAATTTGCGATGCTTAAATCAATTGGAATGACTAAAGCCGAATTTAATAAAATGATTAGATTGGAAAGTATCTTTATGGGAGTTAAATCATTACTATTTGGTATTACCATAGGTTCTATTTTATCTTATTTATTGTATAAAATTTTAGTTGTACCTGGTAAAGTATTTAGTTTCCCAATATTAGCCATTTCAATATCAATTATAGTAGTATTTTTACTTATTACCGTTATTATGAAATATTCTATCAGTAAAATAAATAAACAAAATACGATTGAAACTATTAGAAATGAAAATATCTAAAAGGACTTTGGTCCTTTTTGTATTAAAAACGGCACAATAAAATTCTTAAAAGTGGCACAATGAAACTCTTAAAAGTTGCACAATGAAAATTTGTATGATATATTTATATTGAGGTGATAAAAGTGGCACTAACAGAAAAAAATTATAAAACGCGATTGATTGATGAAAAAATTAAAGAATATTTAAAAATATTTGGAGCTATTAGTATAGAAGGACCAAAATGGTGTGGAAAAACTTGGACAGCTTTAAATCATGCTAATTCAGCAGTATTTCTCGATGATAGTACAGAAAATTTCAATACTAGAACTCAAGCAAAATTAGACGTATCTTTAATTTTAGATAAAGAGGCCCCAGAACTTATAGACGAGTGGGGGGAAGTACCAGAAATATGGGATGCCGTAAGACATAAATGTGATAAAGATAAGCAAAAGGGAAAATATATTTTAACAGAATCAACTACTTTAAGAAAAAAAGAAGATGATGAAAAAATCCATCATTCCGGTGCCGGTAGAATTGATAGAATGAAAATGTATTCAATGAGTTTATATGAATCAGGTGATTCAACTGGCCAAGCCTCTTTACAAAATATGTTTAATGGTACTCAAAAAAATGTAAATACAAATAAAGTAACCCTTAAAGAATTAGCCAATTATATAGTTAGGGGTGGCTGGCCAGAAAATATTGAAACCAAAGAGAAATATATTCATGTATTACCTAAAAGTTATCTTAAAGCAGTCTTAGAATACGATATAAATAAAGATGGAATAAATAGAGATGTTGGTAAGATGAATATGTTATTTAAATCATTAGCTAGAAATGAAAGTACAGTAGTTAGTAATAATACTTTAATTTCGGATATAGAAGAATATACTACTAATAAAGACTATCAATTGTCGAGAAATACTTTATCTGATTATTTAACTGTATTATCTAAGTTATATTTAATTGAAAATCAAGAAGCCTATACTATCAATTTGCGAAGTAAAGAAGTAGTGGGTAAATCATTTAAAAGACATTTTACTGATCCTTCACTTTCATGTGCGGCTTTAGATATTACTCCGGACAAACTATTGAATGATATAAAAACTTTTAGTCTTATGTTTGAGGCACTAGTAGAAAGAGATTTAAGAATATATATTGAAGCTTTAGGAGGAAAACTTTACCATTATAGAAATAATATAAATGGTGTAGAAGTGGATGCTATTGTTGAATTAGCGGGTGGTGAATATGGTGCTATTGAAATAAAGTTAGGGTCTAATGAAATTGATAAAGCTAAAAAAAGTTTAATTAAATTTAGTGAAGAAGTAAAAATAGAACCCAAATTTAAATGTATAATTTGTGGTTTATGGGATGTAGTAGTAAAAGATAAAGAAACTGGAATATATATTGTACCAATAACAGCCCTAAAACCATAGAAAGGATTAACTATTAACTATAACAAGTTAAATGAAATAATAAAATCTGGTTCATTACAATTTTATAAACGGCAAAGATATGTAATTGGAACAGTGTTAGCTAGTGATATACATGATAAAATAAAAACTAATCCAAAACAAAAAGAGATTTTAAACTACTTAATTGATATTTTAGGTAATACAGATATCACTTTGTTAAAAGATTTAGATTTATTAAAAAAATTAGACATTCCCATAATAAAAAATGACAAAATTTCAATTGATGAAAAAAATTATATTAGACTTCAAAAAAATTACCAAAAAGAAGTAGAAGAGGTTTTAAGGTTACAAAAAAATCAAATAAGTAGGTGAGACATGAACATTTTACTAATTGAAGATAATTTAACTATTATCAAAGGCTTAAAATATTCTTTTTTACAAAATAATTATAATTTTAATTATCAAACATCGATAAAAGAGGCGAAAGAATATTTAAAACATAATAACCAAATAGATCTAATTATATTAGATATAACCTTACCCGATGGTGATGGCTTTGATTTATTTTTAAATGTTATAAAAGATAAAAACATCCCAACTATTTTTTTAACGGCCAAAGATGAAGAAGAAAATATAGTCAAAGGTTTAGAAATAGGAGGGGAAGATTATATTACTAAACCTTTCAGTACTAAAGAATTATTAGCCAGAATAAATAAAATACTTTTAAGAAACAGTAAAAAAAGTATTATAAAAGTAGCGGATATAAGTTTTGATATGGATAAAATGGTTGTTTATAAAAATGATGAAAAAATAGAATTAACTTCTTTAGAATTAAAACTATTACACTTGTTATTTTTAAACATAAATAAAGTAGTAAGAAGAAATACTATTTTAGATAAAATTTGGGAATGGACTGGTAATGATGTTGATGATCATACAGTAACCGTATATTTTAAAAGAATAAGAGAAAAAATAAAAAGCAATATAATTGTTACTATAAAAGGAATAGGGTATAGAATAGATGCTTAAAAACAAAATAGATTTAAAAAAATATCTTTTTATAACAATCATAACTTCTTTATTTTTAACAAGTATTTTTTTAATAATAAATATCCATGAATATCATACTTATACTAAAAATTTTAATGGAAAAATAATTTCTATAATAACTTATCTCAAAGAAAAATATCCTAATGTTCAAGATAATGAAATAATGGAAATTTTAAACAGTAAAAATAAAAATCCGATGATATTTTCTAAATATAGCATCGATATAAATAAGGAATCTTTAGTTGCCCAAAATGAAAAAAGCCATTATCAATTTTTAATTAAAGAAATAATTTTTTTCATCCTAACAATTATAATTATCACAACAATATTTTTAATTTATGAACATAAAAAAAATATTAAATTAAAAGAAATAACTAAATATATAGAAGAAATAAACAAAAAAAATTACACTTTAAAAATAGATGAAATATCAGAAGATGAATTATCCATTTTAAACAATGAAATATATAAAACTACTATTATGTTAAAAGAAAATGCCGAAAATTCATTGAAAGATAAAAAAGATTTGAAAAAAAGTTTAGAAGATATATCCCATCAACTTAAAACCCCACTGACATCCATTTTAATAATATTAGATAATTTAATAGATAATCCCGATATGGATAATAATACCAAAGAAGATTTTATAAGAGATATTAAAAGAGAAGTTATGAACATCAATTTTTTAGTTCAAACCATTTTAAAAATATCTAAATTTGAATCTAATACTATTGAATTTATTAAAGAAAAAAACAATGTTTTAGATATTATTAACGAATCTTTAAAAAACGTTTCTTCATTATGTGATTTAAAAAATATCAAAATTGAAGTTATAAAAAGTAAAAATAATTATCTTACTTGTGATTTTAAATGGCAAGTAGAAGCCCTTACTAATATAATTAAAAATTGTATAGATTATTCTAAAGAAAATAGTAAAATAATTATAAGTCATGAACAAAACAAGATATATACTACTATCAAAATAAAAGACTTTGGTAAAGGTATATCGAAAGAAGATTTACCACATATTTTTGAAAGATTTTATAAAGGTAAAAACTATCAACCAGATAGTGTTGGAATAGGACTGGCTTTAGCCAAAGCCATAATAGAAGAAGATAATGGTAATATAAGTGTTAATAGTAATACAGATGGAACAGAATTTACAATTAAGTATTTTAAACTTTAGTGATTAAAAAATTATTAAAGTTTTTTTTTATATATAATTTATTGACAACACCCCTAGGGGGTGGTATATTTTAGATGGTGATAAATGATGAAAACAACAAAACGAGATATTGATACAAAAAAGTATTTAAAAACAAGATTAAGTACTGTCGAAGGACAAATTAGATAGTGTGAAAAGTTTTATGGAAAACTAGTCATACTAGATGAAAAATATATTAAGATGAAAATTTTAATA
>CANQHO010000048.1 GCA_947623815.1 uncultured Bacilli bacterium
GATCACTATTCTTTTTTAAAGTCATACTAAAGTTATTATGCTTAATTGCCTTTTCTTGTCTATTATATAAATTCGTACCTATCTGATAAATTAAAATACTATCTGACCATCCTTCTTCAAGACATTTATGCATATACCATTTGCGTATTTCCTTATCTTTAACTTTTTGCATTAAAGTAATATTATGTTTCCAAGGTAATTGTGCAACCAGTTGCACAAATTCATCATTATCATCCTTATATTCATTATAAAAAGATTTCATATATTTTAAATTACGAACCGAAAACCCTTTTAAATTAGGAAAAGATATTTTTAACTCTATTGCAACGTTATCAATAAATTTATTTCCCCAATTACTATTTTCTTCTAAAGTTTTACCAATATTATAATATAAATTAACCAACTTTTTATTGGCATCACTCATAATTTCAAACTGTGTGTTAGTTATTGCATTTTTAATACTATTTGCTACTTCCTGAAATGATTTGTCTATCATAATTCATCTCCTTTGTGCGGTATATTATAACACGTATAATTATTCTTGTATCAATTTAATAAAAGTTTAACATTTTCGTTTAAAATTTATTACCCAAATATTATCTAAAAATCAATTCAAAGTTTTGAGTTAATTTCTATAAAAACTTATAAAACTTAGTAATACACAAAAATGAGAGAGTTTTCACTCTCACTTCAAGGGAAATGTATTTTCTCTTTCTATTTTTAATTTAAATAGAAAGGATGATGCTTATGAAAATAAACTTTGTAAGCCATAAATACTATAATAGTAGTAATCACAATCTATTCGACTGTGTTTATATATTCATTATATATTTAATCATCACTGTTATTTACAAAAATAAGTAACTTTAGAAAATACCGTTCTTAACTGAACGGTATTTTTTCAACAAACATAAAGAGAAAATATTGTTTGAGTACATCTCTTTTTTATGAAATTTCTTTCACAACTTAATATTATCATACTTTATTTTAAATATCAATATTTTTTGTTTTTCAAACGACATTTCGACATGGTTTGACTTTCTACAGTTTTATAATACATCATCGAGATATACTCTTACTTTCTCAGGGGGTATTCGGTATTTCCCTTTCTATTTTAATTTTAAATTTTAATAGAAAGGTGGTGGGGCTTATGAATATATACTTTGTAAGCTATAAAAAATATAACACCAACTTGTTTCACATCATTGTCATTGTTATACTTTTTTACACCTTGTTTTTTCTTAATAAAAAGAAATAAATAGAAAGCACCGTTTTCCTGTGGAAGCGGTGTTTTCTTTTAAACAACTTTTAAAGGGAAATACCATTAAGGGTATATCTCTTTTTTATGAAGTTTCCTTCACAACTTAATATTATCATATTTTAATTTATTTTACAACTATATTAACAAGTTTTTTAGGAACTACAATTACTTTTACAATCGATTTACCATCAATATGATTTTTAACATTAGGTATTTCTTTAGAAAGTTCTTCCATTTTATCCTTACTAGTATTAGTATCTACTTCTAATTTTCCTCTTACCTTTCCATTTACTTGAACAATCATAGTATAAGTTTCTTCCTTAATCTTATCGGCATCATAAGTTGGCCAAGTTTCATAAGCAATAGTTTTATCATGACCCATTTTTTCCCATAATTCTTCGGTCATAAATGGAGCAATTGGATTTAAAAGTTTCAAAAACTCTAAAGCATACTTTTTAGGAAAAACTTCTTCCTTATAAACTGCATTTATAAAAATCATCATCTGACTTATAGCCGTATTAAAATGTAAACTTTCAAAATCTTCAGTAACCTTTTTAACCGTTTGATGATATATTTTCTCTAAAGATTTATCATCTACATCTTTAATCTTATCACTTTCATATAAACGCCAAACTCTATCTAAAAATCTTTTAGCACCTTCTACTCCTTTAGTACTCCAAGGTTTATCAGCTTCAATCGGTCCCATGAACATTTCATAAAATCTTAAAGTATCCGCCCCATATTCTCGAATAATATCATTAGGGTTAATAGAAAATTCTGGATATCTTTTTCCCATTTTAATACCATTAGCCCCTAAAACCATCCCTTGATGAACTAACTTTTGAAAAGGTTCTTCAGTCGGAGCAATACCTTTTTTATATAAATATCTATTCCACATTCTAGAATAAAGTAAATGTCCAACGGCATGTTCTGGTCCACCAACATATAAATCAACTGGCATCCAATGTTTTAAAAGTTTTTTATCAGCAATTTCTTTATCATTATTAGGATCAATATATCTTAAAAAATACCAACTTGATCCAGCCGAACCTGGCATAGTACTAGTTTCCCTTTTAGCATTTTGCCCATCAACTTTTATATTGACCCAATCAGTCGCTTTTTCCAAAGGTGATGTACCATTTTTACAAGGACTATAATCTTTTAATTCTGGTAAAACTAAAGGTAATTCTTCATCCTTTAATACCTTGATAGTTCCATCTTCCATATGAACAACTGGAATTGGTTCTCCCCAATATCTTTGGCGAGCAAATATCCATTCTCTTAAACGATAATTAACTTGTTTTTTACCTAATTTATGTTCTTCTAACCAAGCAATCATTTTATCGATGGCCTCGTTTTTATTTAAACCATTTAAAAATTCCGAATTGATATGAATACCATCGCCAACCATCGCTCCATCATTAACATAATATTCATAAGTTTTATGATGTAACTCATCAGTTATTTGTTCAATCGCATCCTTTTCTACCCATTCTACTTTAAAATCTTCATCATCATCTAAATTTTGATCTTGTCTATTTTTTCCTACTAGTTTAAAAACAAAACCTGTACTTTCAATATTAAAATATTTATCTTTATTAAAAGCATAATAATGATGATTTATTTTTGGTAATTCTTTTACTAACTCAATCTCTGTATAACCAGTTTCTTCCGCAATCTCTCTAATAGCACAATCGATAGCCGATTCATTTTCTTTAATAGTTCCCCCGATAAATAATCTTCCCCCTTTATTCCCCCAATTAAGAGTTAGATATTTATCAGTTTCTTCATCATATAAAATGGCGACAATACTATTTTTCTTAGTTTCATTTTCCTGTTTCGTACCGGTTTCTTCTTCTAAAACTTGAATAATATCAATACCAAATTTTAAAGCAAACTCATAATCTCTTTCATCATGGGCGGGAACCGCCATAATAGCTCCAGTTCCATAAGTGGCTAAAACATAATCTGATATCCAAATAGGTATTTCTTTATTATTGACCGGATTTATAGCATAAGCACCCGTAAATACTCCCGTCTTTTCTTTATTTAGTTCAGTTCTTTCCATATCGGATTTAGAAGCACATATTTTTTTATATTCTTCTATATCCTTTTTTTGTTCTTTAGTGGTAATAGTATCTACTAAAACATGTTCCGGTGATAAAACACAGTAAGTTGCTCCAAATAAAGTATCACATCTAGTAGTAAAAACATCGAATGATTTGTCAGTATCTTTTACTTTAAATTTAACTAAAGCCCCAATACTTTTACCAATCCAATTTCTTTGCATTTCCTTAGTTGATTCTGGCCAATCAATTGTCTCTAATCCGTCAATTAACTCTTCGGCGTACTTAGGAATATCGATAACCCACTGTTTCATATTTTTACGAATAACAGGATAGCCCCCTCTTTCACTTTTTCCATCTATTATCTCATCATTTGCTAAAACAGTTCCCAATTCTTCGCACCAATTAACTGGCATATCAACTAATTTTGCCAAACCATCTTTATATAAATTCGCAAATATCCATTGCGTCCATTTATAGTATTTAGGATCACTAGTGGCTAGTTCTTTAGACCAATCGTAAGATAGACCTAAATCTAATAACTGCCCTTTAAAAGTTTGAATATTTTTTTCTGTAAATCCATCTGGATGATTACCTGTTTTAATAGCGTATTGTTCTGCCGGTAGACCAAATGAATCCCATCCCATCGGATGCAAAACATTATATCCTTGCATTCTTTTCATCCTAGCTACCACATCAGTAGCCGTATATCCTTCAACATGCCCAGCATGTAATCCAACTCCTGATGGATAAGGAAACATATCAAGGGCATAAAATTTTGGTTTGGAAAAATCCCAAACATCAGTTTTAAAAACTTCTTCTTTTTTCCATCTTTCTTTCCATTTTTTTTCTATTTCACTAAAATTCATATTATTTACGTCCCTTCTTTTCAAATAATTTTCCAAGTATTGTATACATTATAAGTTGTAATATTACTGACATGACAAATGCCAAACTAATTTTAATAATCCAATTATCCACATTAGTTATAATAAATAATATTACTGATATTATAAAAGAATTAGTGAGGGCTATCGCATGAGCAATTATTTTAAAGTTTACTTTATCTAAATCTACCTTGTATTTGGATACTAAAAATCTAACATAAGAATTTTGTTTAAATTTTTCTAATTTGTTTTTTCTTAATATAACAAACAACACATACATTAAATATATTACAATAAACGCTATTAAACTAAAAATAAAATCATCCATAGTTTACCTCCAAAATAAAACTATATTTATTATAATATAGTTTTATTATTTAAACAAGTATTTATAAAGGACTAATCGTATAGTTATAACTTTCACCCTGCTTAGTAATTTCTATCTGATAAGACTGATTTTCAAAATATTCTCCAGTCACAGGATTTTTAGTTTTTTCAATAAAGTTTTCATTTAATAAATCACCATAATATAAAACTAAAACTCCATATTCTTCTTTAGTTCCATTTTTAGCCTCCGCTAAAGTGGCCTTTGTACTATCATTTAAAGTTGGTAAATAAGTCGGATTTTTACTTCCCCATAATTTAGCGGCCATTAAAATATTTTCTTCTTGTTTTTCAAGTAATTGGTTACGATAACTTTTTAATGAACTACGTACAATGGGTACGGATATCGTCACTAATATCCCAATAATAACAATAACGGCTAATAGTTCAACCAACGTAAATGCTTTCTTCATATCTCCCATCTCCATTTTTAATATACCACTTTCCCACTAAAAATGAAAGTTTTTTATAATTGCGCTAAATAATCTAATAATTTTAAAAACAAAGTGACAAATTTTCTTTCCAAACCTTTACTTTCTAGTTTTCTAATTTCAATTCTTTGTTTTTTAATTGGCATTTCATTGTCAAATAATACTTGATAGACTTCTTCTTTTAATTCTGTTTTAATTTGTAAATCTTGAATGACAGATAAAATATCGTATTTAACTAAATTTTCGGCTTCAATATCAATATGTTTACCTAATAATTCGATTTGTAAAGTACCAACGGTTGGAACATCTTTTACTTCAATTATACAACTAATCGATTTTTGATAAACAGAATATGTATAAGGTTTTTTATTGAAAAATACTTTAACTTCTTCTGGTGCTCTAGTGTTTTTCATCCGAATGCGATATGTTCTTTTATCCGGTACAATTCCCGTTTTTCCTTCTTTAGATTGAATGGTAACAATATGATGATTTGGTTCATAATTATAATCGATACTAGTTAATAAATAAAAGCCTCTTTTGTAAAGTTCTGATACCCCATCATCTTCATATAAATCATAGTGATTGTTACGTCCCGGGAAAATGTCGATTTCCATAATCTTAGGTGGAGTTGTATCATTTGGATTACTTCCTTCCGGATAAAAAGCCAGTGGTATAATAGCCCCGTTTTTAACAAAACAAGGATAGTCTTGATCTTTGAAAAAACCTAAATATGATTTATCTCCTATATATTTTTTCCCAGTTTCATAGTCGTACCAGATTCCTTTAGGAATGAAAAATTTATGAATTACCCGATTCATGACATAATCTTTTTTACGTAATATTGGAGCGATAAACATTTGACTACCAAAGTAATATTCCGTTTTATATATATCATCATCATAGTAATCTGGATAATCATAATAAAGCGGTTTTATAATAGGGGTTCCTTCTTTATAATATTTGTAACTTTCAGAATATAAGTATGGTATTAGTCTATGACGAAGTAGTAAATAATCTTTAGCTATTTCAAAAGTTTTAAAATTCCATTTCCATGGTTCTCTTTTATAAAACATTCCACTATCTGAACCAAATTTTAAAATTGGACTATACACACCTAATTGAACAAAGCGAATATATAATTCATTATCTTCTGTTCCTTTATAGTACCCACCAATATCATGGGCAAAGAAATTATTTCCTATATTAGTGGATGCGATATTAAATAAAGAAACCATTTTTAAACTTTCCCAACTGACAATGGTTTTACCCGCATAAGTAACGGGATATCTATGAGTAGCAATTTGACCATTTTTCGATAAAATGACTGGTCTATTTTTATAATCTTTAGTAGTATTGTAAAATTGATAATGATTTAATAACCATAAAAGGCGGAAATTATTTTGTTCTTCACTATCAATCCAGTATAAATCAACTCCTATCGCATCTAAAGGGGCAATCAAAGCCTTAAAATAAACATCGATAGTTTTAGGGTCATACACATTGAAAGGAATGATATTATTACTGTTAGGTTTTAGATAATTAGTTAAAACAGAATAACGACTTTCAAAAGGATAAAATCCTAAAGTTGGATCAATATTTAAACCTAATCTTACGCCATAACCATGTAAAAATTGAATTAAAGATACCGGATTAGGAAATAGTGATTGATTCCAAGTAAAACCAGTATGTATATGTTTATTTTGATAAGTTGAAGCATGCCAACTATCGGAAAGAAGTAATATAGAAAGAGGTATTTCACGATCGGAAAATTCACCGATTAAAGTTCTCACTGATGGTTCATCGTAAGCGACATTTTTACTCCACCAGTTTCCTAAAGCATACCTAGGAATTAAAGCCGGAGAACCAGTAATTTTATAGTAATCTTTTAAACATTGTTCAAAATTTTTACCATACATGAATAGATAAATATCTATTTCTTCTTCTCTTCGTCTACTAATAGATCCATTGCTTTCAAAAACGTTGGAAGCCGAATCATCTAAAACCGCAAAACCATCTAAAGAATATAAACCTTTAGTTAATTTTATTTTACCGTTGGTTTTGTCTAAAGAAAAACCTGGTGCTCCAAAGTTTCTGGCTTCCGGATGACCATAATACCAAATTTTATCCGTATTTAAAAGTTCAACTTTTAAATTGGCAATGGGATTCATTTTGGTTCCCGTAAAACTTCTCTCTTTAATATAAGTCAATTTAAAATATTTGGTAGTTATTTCCAACATGTGATCATTTTCTTTTTTTTCAAAATTGACTTTTTCCATATCACGATACCAAACTTGTTCAGTTGGTTTATCTTGAAACACACCAGATTGACTATATTCTAGCCTAATTAAACCATCAGATAACAAGGTAAAACGATAGTTTTTACCTTCGACAACATTTTCTTTATTGGCAATTGCTTTGGACATGTCTTTTTCAAACTGTTTTCCTAGTTGATACAAATTCATAGTGTATCTCCCCTTTTTATTCTTATATTTCTTCTATATGCATGAAATTAGTATGTTTGGCTTCTTTAAACGGATAACCACCGGTCATTATAATTATTCCTTTATCAATATTTTTGGTGGCTACTTCTTTACTTACTTTACTCATTTTTTCAAATGATGTTATTTCATTATTATAAAAGGCATAAACACCAAAATATAAATTTAAGTTTTTGACAACTCCTTTATCTGGTGATATCGCCAGTATAGGACAAGATGGTCTAAACCTACTTATTTTTTTGGCTGTATAACCCGTTATAGTTGGGGCTATTATAGCCTTGCATTTTAAGTTATTTGCTACAGTAACGACACTGTACGCTAAATTGTTGGTAATGGATGGTTTTTCTTGATTAACCATACTACTTACAAATTCATCTCTTTTAATATCCGTTTCGGCTGATGTTATTATTTTATCCATAATTTCTACTGTCAAAGATGGATTATTACCGATTGTTGTTTCCCCACTTAACATTACACAATCAGCCCCATCTAATATAGCATTCGCAACATCTGATACTTCGGCCCTAGTAGGTCTAATATTTTGTTCCATAGTCGCTAAAAGTTCGGTTGCCACTATACTTGGTTTTCCCAATTCATGACATTTTTTAATAATCATCTTTTGAATACCCGGTAGTTTTTCCATTGGTATATTTACTCCCAAATCACCTCTAGCTACCATTATTCCATCGCTTACTTGAATTATTTCTTCTATGTTATCAACGCCTAATTCATCTTCTATTTTGGCAATTAAAGCAGTGTGTTCATTATCTTCCTTAATTAGTAAGTCATTGACAGTTAATACATCTTCTCCACAAGATACAAAGGAAATGGCGAGAAAGTCAACTTTTTTTTGACAGGCATATTTTATATCTTCTTGATCTTTTTTAGTTAGGGTTGGCATATCAAGTCGCATTCCTAAAACATGAATGGTTTTATTAGGTTCGATATTACCACCCTGTTTTACTTTACATACTAAAGAATCACTTTCTTTTTTTATTACTTCTAGTTCAATCAAACCATCATTTATTTTTATGGTAGAACCTTCATATACTTCTTCGACAAAGTTTATATAATTGGTGGAAAATTTTGTTTCATCACCTAATACTTGTTCTTCATATATTCGAATGATATCATCGTTTTTTAAGTATGCGATATTATTTTTAATTGGTCCTACTGTGATATCTGGTCCTTTTAAGTCTAATAAAATTGATACATTGGTATTTAGTTTTTTATTTAAAGTATTTACTTTTTCTATAATATTGTCACAAAATTCATGACTAGCGTGGGTCATATTTAAACGAATTATATTAACGTACTTCATTAGTTCTTCTAATACTTCTACACTTTGACTGGCTGGACCTACTGTCGCCATTATTTTTGTCTTACGCATACTATCACCTATTATATAGTATATCATTTTATTTAAGTTTAATAAAGTGTTTTGCTTAAGGAAAGTGTAAAATTGTCACCGTTATTTATAATTTTTAATTTTGGTGAATAGTTTTTTATTTTTGATTTTTCAATTCTAGATTTGAAGTTTGGTTTTTAAATTTTGACTTAAAATTTTTAATTTTTACTTATTTGACAACAATTTTTTTATTTTATATTATGCCTATGAAAGGAGGGATTTTTTG
>CANQHO010000049.1 GCA_947623815.1 uncultured Bacilli bacterium
TTGTTCCATTTACTTATTCAATTTCATTATTATACATAAGAAAAGCTAATTGGTCAAATTAACTTTTCAATCGAGCTATTTTTAGGAATTTTCCTCTTTTTTTCGACGCCAAGTTTTTTTCCACTGTTTGTTATATATTTGATAGCCAATTACATTACTATTTTTTTTCAATAATTCTTTTTCTAAATAATGATAATATGTCCCTGGTGATATAATTCCTTTAATATTTAAAATATTACTACCAACTATATCATCGACAAGTTTTACACAACTATTACCTATTGTATAGTATGTTTTATATTTACCTTTGACAAATTTATAAAATTTAACATTTACTTTCCTTTTTAAACAAACAGCGTATTCTTTTCCATTTTTAGGTGGTTCCCATTCAATTAAATTTTCTTTTAGATTTTGAAGGTTTTTTCTTATTTTATTTTTTTGTTTTTCATTTAGAAAAAGTCTAAAGCCATAAATTGTTTTTTTACTTTTTTTAATACAAAATGATAAGTATTCTTCTTTATCTTTAGTAGTAAATAATACTCCATCGCCAAATAGTTCAAAAAATTTAGCAGTACTAAAATCGTAATTTCCATAGGAGTATAGTAAGTTGTCAAAGTAAAAATCAGCGTGGCCTATTTTTCCATATCCTTCATCACTAACGTGAATAAATATTTCTAAATTCCAATTTTTACCAGGATATTTTTCATAAGTCAAAATATTTTCTTTAATAATTTTTTTATTTTTTATAAGTTTTTGATATGGAATAAACATCAAAACAAATTTTGGTAAGGTCATGTGGATGTTTTTAATATTACTTATTTTCTTTTCGGGAATAATAGTAAATATATATTCAATTACATAGTTAATTCCTAAAAGTAAAAAATAATAGCCGGTTATAGTAATGGTCATAGATGTAAAAAAGACGGGAGTAATTAAAAACAAAATACTAATAAAAAGACAAATAATGGCCCTAATTAGTTCATGAATACGATTAGGGACGTTATTTTTTTTAAGTAAATAATAATTAACATATTGAATTACCGCAACTAGTAATAGATATATAGAAAACAAAAATGGCAAGATATAATAAGGAATATATGGATAATATGAAATTATTATTACAAATATTAAGTGAACAAATACTAAAGATAGTTTTACTTTTTTGTCACTTTTTACTTTACTTATAAAATAACGAATAATACTTGAAATTGCTAGTAAAATGATAGTAATGGAAAGCAATATTGAAAATAGTTCTAACAATTTGGTATTTAAAATAATCGTAATAAGCCCCATAATTATCAAAAAAATTCCAAGATATAACAAACTGTCTTTTTTTAATATTTGATTAAACATACTACTTCCTCCAGTTTTATTATACACCATTAAGCAAAAGAAAAAAGCCTTTAAGCTTCTTTTATTGTATTTATTATATCCCATAATCTGTTGACATTTTTGTCATTCATGAAAAATCCATGATCTAACACTGTACTTGCGCCAATGACATGTTCTCCTACTTTAAAATAAGTTTCAAAAACATAATCATTGTCACATTTTAAAAAGGCAAATTTGTATTCAGTTTTATTTTTTACAGCCATACCCTCTTTTATTATTTCCATATTTTCATTTTCAAAGTTGATTTTGTTTTGTTGGTATACTTGTTCTAAATCATTAATTCCTAAATCAATAATATTTATTTTGGTATCGTCAAAGTAAAAGAAATATTTGGTTTTAGAATCTATTTTTAGTTTTTCATATTGACTTGGATCAACTATAGCCCATTCGTTTGTAACTTGAACAGAAAAGTTGGCTTCGGGATTTTTAATTGTTATTTTTTTTCTTTTCTTTTGATATTCTAAATCAAAGTATGATAAATAAAATTCGATTAAATTTTTCATTTGTTCATCTTTTAGTTGTTCATTTTTTAAAATTCCTTTTAAAAGTTGAATGTTTTGATTAGATATAGATAAAGGAATTCTATTTTGTTTAAATTGTTCTTCAACATTTTGGGTAGATGGTATATTACCTATACTCGCTATTTCTCTTTTGGCTTCATCGTTAAAGTCATATTTTAAACTGTATTTAAATAAGTTATACGCTAATTCTAAATTGTTTTTTTGTTTGTAATATATTCCTAGATTACGATAAAATTTAGCCAAGGCTTTAGGTTCATATATATCATTATATAAATAATAATTAGTTTTCAAAAATTCTTCGTAATTGTTTTTTATTTTTTCTAATTCGGCTATATAAAAATGGGTTCGCATATCCATCGGATTATATTCTAACGCTTTGATATATTCTTTTTTAGCCTCTTCTAAATTTCCTTGTTTTAAGTATATTTTTCCAAGTAAACGGTGAGCCCGATGATAATATACACTGACAAAAGTATGTTCTTTTTGAAATTTAGTTTTGTTAAAAAACATTATATACTCTAAAGCATTATTAAAGGAAAATATTTGTTTATTTTTAGAATACAATTCTTCGGTTTGCTTTAAAAATTCTAAAATGTATTCTTCAGCCTTTTTTAAATCAGGAGTATCTTGATATAAATACATTTCTGCTTGGACTAATAAAACATTATAATTCATAAATTCACCCTATTCTTATTCTTTTTTGTCTTTTATTTTTTTGGTTTTTTGGTTACGTTTATTTCAATTAAACCTTTTTTTCCACTACCATCTTTCGCAAATGCTACTATAACTACATTACCGGCTTTTAAACCAGTTACTTTTCCTTCTTGAGTAACTGTAGCAACTGATGGATTTCTAGATTTCCAATATAGTTCTTTATTTTCGGCATCTTCTGGTAAAACTACTGATTTTATTTGCTTTGTTTGGTCGACATAAACTCCCAACTTAGGAGTAGTAATAGCCGGTATTTGACTTTCGTCTAAATCTCCCAAAGATATACTATCAACTTTTTTAGCAACTTCATTTACTCTGACCGTCATATTTACTAATTGATTTCCTTCCACAACTGAAGCACTAATTACTGCAGTTCCTTCTTTTAAAGCGGTTATTTCACCATTGGAATCAACAGACGCAACAGTACTATCTGACGATTGATATACTACTTGATAATTTCCTTTGTTGGATAATTTTACGGATTTTTTACTTCCAACATTTATTGTTTCTACTTCTTTAAGCATTTTTATTTCTTTTATTTTTTCTTCACAACCTGTTACCAATAGTAAACAGATAGAAAATAAGATAATTCCTAATTTTTTCATTTTATCACCAATTCTAATTATCTCAATTATAACAAAAAATATTTTTTTAATCAATATTATTGTCATCATTTGACATCCTTAAATATGAATTGTATAGTATTATTGAAAGAGGTGGTAATATTAACGGATTAAAAAATAAAGATATCGATACTTGGACAGGTATGTTTGTCAAAGATGAAGACTTGGTTTCTTCTTATGTTGTTTTTGATTTAGAAACAACTGGTCTAGATCCATTAAAAGATCATATTATTGAAATTGGAGCCTTAAAGTATCAAGATAATAAGTTAGTTGATACTTTTCAAGTTTTGGTTAATCCCCAAATTCCAATACCGGAACTTATAACTAATTTAACGGGTATAAATGATGAAATGGTTAAAAATGAGCAAGGTATTGAAATTGTCATTAAAGATTTTATAAATTTTGTCGGTGATAACCCTTTGGTAGCGCATAATGGTTCTTTTGATTTATCTTTTATAAATGCTAATTTAATTGAATGCGGTATGGATATTTTAAATAACAAAAATATTGACACAGTTGGTTTAGCTAGAACCTATTTGCCTAATTTATACAACCATAAATTAACTACTATTAAAAATTATTTTCATTTAGATTATGGTTCTCATCGATCTTTAGAAGATTGTATGGTTACTAATTATGTTTATCAATACTGTCTAAATGAAAGTAAGAAAAAAAATTCACAATAGACTGATTTTCAGTCTTTTTTGTTGATTTTTAATTTCTTGTTATGTATAATAAAATTGTAATTGCCGATTTAGTTTAGTGGTAAAACAGGTCCTTGGTAAGGATCAGCGGACAGTTCAATTCTGTCATTCGGCACCAGATTGATACCAAACTCGAACTTTTCAATTTATTTGATTGTTTCGAGTTTTTATATACTTCAAGTTATGATAAAATCAATGTAATAAGAATTGGAAATAAAGATGAAATTACCTATTTAGGATTGTGGTAAAAATTAAATAACGAAATTTTCAAAGGTGTCGAATTCGACACCTTTGAATCTTTAACAGGTAAAAATAGTTTTTATATGTCTCCACAAATTCATTTAAAACACCATTTTGTAATTTAGTCCTTGCATTTCAAGGACTTTTATTTTACTTATTAAATATAACGATATAAATTATTTGATAAAAATGTAATTTTATAATAAAATAATTACAGAGGTAGTTATGAGAAAAATAAAAATAAATGGAATATATAAACATTTTAAAGGTAATTATTATTTGGTATTAGATATTGCCAAACATTCTGAAACTAAAGAAGAATATGTAATATATAGAGAATTGTATAATGATGGAAATATTTGGATTAGACCGATAGATATGTTTTTAGGTGAAGTAGATCATCAAAAATATCCCAATATAAAACAAAAATATAGATTTGAATTACAAGATATAAAAAGTAATTCAAAATAGTTTTTTAATCAATTACATTTTAAAAATATTACAAAAAAAGGAGATTTTTATGACACAAGATAGATATTATAATATTGAATTAACAGATGATAAAAAAATGGCTTTTATCATAAGAGTTAAAAAAGACTTTTACGCCGAAGGTATAAGTATAGATGAAAATAATTTTTTACAAGGTTATTTTGATTTTTATCATTATTTAAAATTGAGTATTTTAAATAACAACTCTAGTCTTTTTGAACAAAAAGGTCTTGCGGGAGATGTAAATAAAGGTATAAGTCATGTAATTTTAGATGAAGAATTTATTGAGTACAATGTTTCTTGCAACTTTCCTGTTACTATAACAGAAATAACTGATGAAAAAATAATTGCTAAAATAAATTCTTTAATTGAAATAAGTATTAAATCATTAAATTTTAATGACCAAAAAATTTATAACTATTTAAAAAATCAAAGATTAAAACATTTTAAAAAATTAAAACAAGAAGTGGAAACACCAATTTATTTTCACGATAATAACCCTTATACTTTTGTTGAAAACAACCAGTTAAATTTTACTAATAAAGATTTAAAAGAAATATCAAGTTATTTAAAAGATTTAAACAATAAGAAAAAAATATTGAAAAAGAAAAATTCCGTTTAATAAGGAATTTTTTATATTAGTTCATCTTTTTTTATAATGTATATATTACCTTTTCTATAAAAGGCATAAAAAACTTCTTCTAATTCAATCTGTTCTTTTTCTAAACAATTATATAACCAATTTTCATTTTTTTTAATTTCTTTTAAAGTTTCATAACTGACAACTCCATCTAAAATAAGCGGCATGGGATAATCTTTAGTCTTTTGAAATACTGACAATGTTCCACTATTTTCTAAAACTGCATAATCAACTTCTTCTAAACTTTTTATTCCTTTTTCTCTTAATTGACTAGTTAAATCATCTAAAGTATATCTAATCTTTTTCATTGTTCCATAATTTACTTTGCCTTTATTTATAATAACACTTGGTTTGCCATCAATAAAATTTCTAATACTTTCATTTTTCATGGAAATATAACTTAAAGCAATTTGGGTAACAACTAAAACAACTATCGGTATTATAGATATAAACATAGAATTTTCAACCTTTTCAATACAAATAGCCGCTAATTCGGCTATTAAAACAGTTACTATTAAATCAATAATTGATAACTCCCCTACTTCTTTTTTTCCCATTAAACGGTAAGCAAAAATTATAAAAAAATACAAAAAGGCAGTTTTAAATATTAACTTTAAATACATTGTATCACCTATTTTATATTGAGCAATGTATATATTTTTATACATTGAATAAATTATTTTAGGAGGTATTTTATGAAATACATCAAAAGTTTTGGAATTTCCTTTGGAATATCGATACTTTTACTATTTTTATTCACTTTTATAATTTCTATTTTTAGTTATTTTAATATAATCCAAGGAAGTGGTATTCATACAAGTATGATTATATTTTATATTTTATCATTATTTGTTGGCGGTTTTTATTTAGGAAAAAACAGTTTTAAAAAAGGTTGGTTAGAAGGGGTAAAACTAGGTTTTACTATCATACTTATATTTTTTATAATAAATTTGTTTTTTTTAAAAAATGATCTTTCTATTAAAACTTTAATTTATGATGTTATTTTACTAATTTCCTGTATATTTGGTAGCATGATTGGTATAAATTTTAAAAAAGATATTCAAAAAAGTTGATAAATTCATCAACTTTTTATTCTTTTAATAAATCATTAAGAGTTTTTAATTCATAACCTTTTCCTTTTATAAAATTTATTAAATTTGGAATTATTTTTTTGGTACTTTCATTTATTTTTATGGCAATCATATCACCATTTTCTAAATTTGTTTTAACTTTTAATATACTAAATGTATCAATATAATGTTTAGGTAATATTGTTGAGTTTTTATTTATTTGACAGTTTTTCAATATTTCATCATTTTCTTCTTTGGTATAACAAAAATTAAAACCTTGTCTTTTTTTTATTAAAACATTCATCCAAGAAAAGTTTTTAGTTTGGTAATGATTATTATTATCTAAGCTTCCTATTTCATTTCCTGTCACTAAAATTTCGTTGATTATATTTTCCTGTTCTTCTACTAATTCTCTTTCCAAAAAAAATGTTGTTTTAGTATCATTTTCTTTGGATATTTTTAATAAATCAAATACATCATTAACATCATCTATTAAAAATAAAATACCAACACTTTTTTTATCATCGTTGCCTTTGATTACATATTTATCTAAATTATCATGATAAGATATTGTCGGTTTTTTATTTTTATATACTAATAATGATTCTTCGTATTTACCATATTGTTTCATTTTGTAGTAACTTTTATTTATATTTACTTCATATCCCATTTTACCAGGTATTATTTTATTATCTATTATCGTAGCATTTTTAGCCTTTTTTTGTTTTTCCCCAGCAACTTGTTTTATCTGTTTCATAATTAAATCGTATTCTTTAACTACGTTAGAGGTTTTTTGTGTATAAAAAAAACTAAAGCAGAATAATGTCAAAATTCCCATTACTTGGAAAAATTTATTCATTTTACCACCCTAGTTAAATTTATGATATAAACTTTATTTTATTTCAATTTTTGCCATTTAGTTGTTTTAAAGAATCTAAAACAAATTTTCCATCTTTTCTGATTAAAGTATGATCAAAATATACTTCTCCTCCACCGTATTCTGGTCTTTGAATCAAAACTAAATCCCAATGGATAATTGATTTATTACCGTTATCCGCATCCGCATATGCTTGCCCGGGGGTAAAGTGAATACTGCCCATTATTTTTTCATCAAATAAAATATCTCCCATCGGTTCTTTGATTAAAGGGTTAAACCCAAAAGAAAATTCCCCAATATATCTTGCTCCTTCATCACTATCAAATATTTCATTTAATTTTTCTTGATTTTGTTCACTTTCGGCTTTGATTATTTTTCCATTTTCAAAAGTCAAACTGATATTTTCAAAGGTATTTCCTTGATATGGACTAGGAGTGTTATAGGTAATTTTTCCATTGACACTATCTTTTATAGGGGCTGTATAACATTCTCCATCTGGTATATTAGCCGTGCCACAACAAGGTATGGCTTTCATTCCTTTAATGGAAAATGATATGTCGGTTCCCGGTCCAACAATTCTAACGTTATCAGTCTTTTCCATTAACTCTTTTAAAGGTTTTATGTCTTTTTCCATTTTTTCATAATCATAGTTCATTACATCAATAGCATAATTGTAATAATCTTCCGTAGTCATTTTAGCCTTATAAGCGTCTAAATTTGAGGGATAGTTTAAAATAATCCATCTTCTTTTATTGATACGAGTATCATTTATTTCTGTTAAAGCAATTCCTTGTTTCTTTTTATATTCTTTAGAGACATTTAAAGTTTCATAATCGTTAGTTGTATATGTAATTGTTATAAAAACATCATAATTATCTACTTCAAATTTACTTCTTATTACTTGTTCTTTGATCCTATTTTCTTTGGCATTTTCTAGTATTAAAGCATTTATTTCTGGATCAGTTATTTTTATAAAAGGAATTCCTTCTTTTTCTTTTATGGCTTGGATCAATTCTTTAACTAAAGGTTTTGCTTGAGGTTGATATTGAATTAAAACACGATCATTTTTTTTGATTTTTACGGAATGATTTACTATTGTTTCACTTAATTTTTTTAGTCTGATATCCATTTTTTCACTCTTTTCTATTATTTTCATAATATATGATGAAAGGAGGAATAATATGCACCCTTCAACATATTCTAATAGACCATATAATATGCCTTATTCTGCCAATCAAGATAGATTACTTGGTGGTGGGTTTTTAGGTCCATTTATTTTAGGTGGAATTACTGGTGGATTAGTGGCTCCTGCTTTTTATCAAAGACCATACTATCAACCAGGTCCATATCCTTATTATGGTCCATACTACCGATAATATTCTTTTTTATCCAAATAATTTTAGTATTTTATTTTTTGATACCTGTAAACATATTAACAAGTTTAAAAAAGATTCTTGACAAACATCATTTATCAATATATAATTATAATAGCGTGAGAATATCACGCAGGCACTCTTATCGTTATTCTATTATAAGAGTGTTCAACCAAAACCCCCTGAAGGAGCGCAATAGCGCTCCATTTTTGTTGAAACCCTTTATTTATAAGGGTTTGCAAGACAACCAAATTTTAAAAACCAATTTTAGGTGGCATTTAGGTGGCATTTTTATAATTTTTTGCTATTTTCAGACATAAAAAAAACAATGGAGCTTGAGAAATCAAACTCCATTATTTTATATATTACATACTTATTTCAAAATCATCTTTA
>CANQHO010000050.1 GCA_947623815.1 uncultured Bacilli bacterium
ATTTATATTAAAATTTTCATCTTAATATATTTTTCATCTAGTATGACTAGTTTTCCATAAAACTTTTCACACTATCTTCTAACTAGCTAATTTTACTTTTATGGTTGCTTTATTACTTAATAAATCATCTTTTTCAATCGATTGTTCGACAACTAAACCATTACCCTCTATTTCTACTTTTACATTTAATAAACTGGCTAACGCTAATACTTCACTTCTGCTGTAACCAATTAAAGATGGCATTTTATAATCGTTTTGATTAGTAAGTAAAAATACTTTATCATGGGCTAAAACTTTAATATCTTGGGCGGGATATTGTTTAACTATCCTATCACCACTACCAAGAGTTATTACATCTATGTCTTGTTTTTTTAGTTTGTTTACTACTTCTTTAGTATTTTGGTTGATATAAGATGATAAAACGACACTTTTCTTTTCTTGTTCTTTAGATGATTCTTCATAAAAATTTCGATACTTTGCTATACTCATAATAACATTTTTAGTAGCTTGAATCAATCCTTTATTAGTATCTTTTTTTGGTCTTTTCATAGCAGTATATATAATTACTGCTGGATCATCTTTGGGATACATTCCCACAAATGAGAAAATATAGTTATTATCTCCTAGTAAGTATCCGCCACCATTACTATTATATATTTGAGCAGTTCCGGTTTTAGCAATTAAATCAATTCCATCTATTTTATATGATTTACCAGTGGTTCCAGGATCAGTCCCAAAAACAACATTATGCATCAATTCTTTTACTTTATCTACTGATTCAGTTTGGACAATTTGTTTGGATAATTTAGTGGTTGCTTCATAATAAGTATCATTAGTATTAGGGTTGATTATTTTACTTATTATGTAAGGTTTTACCATTTTACCGTTGTTGGCTAGTAATGAGGCGGCTTGTAATTGTTGGATGGCGGTAGTGGTAAGACCTTGACCAAAGCCAGCATTGGCTACTTCAACAGCATATTTAAAATTCAATTCCCCGGTTTGTTCTCTAGCGATTTCAATTCCGGTTTTTTTACCAAAACCGTATTTACTAAAACAACTTTTTAATTGTTCTCGATTTAAGTATCTTTGAATTAAGTTGGTAATTCCTACATTGGATGAGTATTCAAATCCTTTGTCAAAAGTGATATTACCCCAACCATATTTGTTCCAGTCTTTAATCGTGTCATCACCTATTTTTATTTGTCCAGATTTAAATTTTTCACTACCGTTATATTTACCATTATCCATCGCACATAAATAAGTATATATCTTCATTGTCGATCCCGGTTCATAGGTGTAAGTTACTAAAGGACTTTCATAGTTGGTTATGTTTCTTAAATTAGGATCAAATGAAGGGGTTGAACCACTTCCTAAAATGGCTCCGGTTTTGGCATCCATAACGGCTATCTGCATCCATTCGGGTTTATATTTCTTTTTAACTTTTTCTACTTCGGATTCGATAAATCGTTGAATACTAGAATCCAAGGTTAGATAAATATCGTAACCATTAGTGGCTGGCTCATTGTATTCTTTAGTTCCTTGAATTTTGTAGCCAAATCGATCCTGTTGGTACTCTAAATACCCATCTTTACCTTTTAATAAATCATTATACTGGTCTTCTACTCCTAATTCGCCAGTTATTTCAATTGATGTTTCTTCACTTTCGGTTTCTTCTACGTAGGTAGATACTTCTTTTTCTTTGGCGTAACCAATCACATAAGAAGCAAAATTTCCATTAGGGTAAAATCTTTTAGAACTTTCAATAAAGTCGATTCCTTTTAAATCTAAAGCCTCTATTTCTTCTTTTTTTAATTCGGTTATTCCTTTACCGGCTTTACCGAGTTCAATTTGGTATTTATTTTTTTCTTTTCCTTTGTTTAAAAGGTCTTCTAAGTAATTAGCCTTAACATCTAAAACGGGCGCTAAGGCTTCAGCCGTTTTTTTAGTATCTTCGACATAATTATCCGTTTTTTTACCATCTAAGTAAGCAATGACGGTGTAGGAACTAACATTTCTCGCTAAAGCATTACCTTCAAAGTCATAAATAGTTCCTCTACTGGCTTTTAAAGTTTTTCTGACCGTATTTCTAGTTTGGGCAAAAGCCGACATATCTTTACCTAATATTTTAGGAGATAATGATAAATAACCAAACCAAATTATTAAAGCTAACATGAAAAAAGAGTAAATGAAAAAAAGTCGAATTGGTTTATTCCATATTTTTCTATTTACTCTTCCATGATTCATTTTATCAGTCCTTACTAGTTCCCTATTACGATAATATTTTCATTGTTATAAGCAAGTCCCATATCTGATACTACGTCTTTTATATTTTCATATGATGTAAGCTCACTCATTTTCATAGTTAAACTTTCATTTTTCTTTTCTTGTTTTTCGATATCGGCTTTGACAACTTCGACATTCATACTAAGACCAGATATTCCGGCTCCACAAAATATTTTTAATACTAAAATAAAAGTTAAACTTAAAAGAGCACATGTATAAAGTAATTTTTCTCCTTTAGTTACTCTTATTTTTCTATTCCTTCTCATTATATCATATCCTTTCTAAAATTCTAAGTCTAGCCGAGCGACTGCGGTTATTTTTTTCTTGTTCTTCTTTGGATGGGGTTATACTTTTTAATACTTTCCATGGTTTTTTATATTCTTCGGGTATAATTGGTAAGCCTTTTACTTTATCATCTATTTTGGATGCTTGATTGAAAGTTTCTTTACAAATTCTATCTTCTAATGAATGAAAGGTAATTACACAGATTCGACCATGGGGATTTATCAAAGTTAAAGCATCATCTAAAGCCTTTTTAAAAACGTCTAATTCTTGATTTACTTCAATTCTAATTGCTTGAAATACTTTTCTAGCGGGATGGTGATTTTTTTTATAATTAAAGGGAACACTATCTTTGATTATATCGACTAATTCCAAAGTAGTTTCTATTGGTTTTTCAGCCTTTTTTTTTACGATATTTCTAGCAATTTTTTTAGCGTATTTTTCTTCGCCATATTTATAAAATATATCGACTAGTTGTTCTTCGGTATAAGTATTAACTACCTTTTTAGCGTCTAACAAATTTCTTTTATCCATTCGCATATCTAATAAAGCGTCTTTGTGAAAAGAAAATCCTCGGATATCTTCATCTAATTGGGGTGATGATACGCCAAGATCAAATAAGATGGCATCTACTTTTTCCACATTTCTTTTTTTTAATTCTTCTTTTAGGTTAACAAAGTTGGAATAAATTATTGTATAGTTATTATTGATTTTTTTTAAGACTTCATCGCTATATTTTATCGCTTGTTCGTCTTGATCGAAAGCATATAAATGACCTTGGGGAATTTGTTTTAATATCAAACTTGAATGCCCACCATATCCCAAAGTACAATCGACAACGATACTATTTTTTTTTAAGTTTAAATTTTCTAAAGCCTCGTTTAGTAAAACGCTTTCATGCATTATATCACCATGTTTTCAAATAATTCATCGGCTATTGTCGATAGATTATCTTCGTTGTCTTTCATGAAACGGTTCCAATTTTCTAAACTCCAGATTTCTAATCTTTCGTTTACCCCGACAATAACACATTCTTTTTTTAAAGTGGCAAATTTAATTAAAGAGGGATTGATATTACATCTTCCCATTTTATCTAGTTCACTAGATACGGCTCCAGATAAGAAAACTCTTAAAAAATTACGGACATTTTTAGTATTGGGTAAATTTTTATATTTTTCCATAATTCGTTGCCATTCTGCTTTAGGATAAATAAATAGGCAGTTATCTAAACCTTTAGTTACAATAAAGTCGTGCCCTAATTCTTCTCTAAGTTTCGCTGGTATGGTAATTCTACCTTTTTCATCAATGGTATGATGATATTCACCCATAAACATAATATCACCCACTTTACTCCACTTTGTTCCACTATACACCACTATTATAGCGGATTTTTTTTTACAAGTAAAGATGACTTTTATAAACTTGACACTTTTTTACAAATATTTTTAAACTTCAAATTTATATTATGTTATTTTACATAACATTTTCCTAATAGACAATTATGTGAAATTAGACATAAAGACAAAAAGAAAAATACCCAGTAAACGGTATTTTATTCTTCTCTTAATATTGCTCCACACATTTTATTCAAAGTTTTTAATATTTTATCTATTTCTTTAATTATTTCCTCACTAGTCATAGTTTTATCACCAGAACCTAATTTAACTCTAAAAGTAATAGACTTTTTACCATCAGGTATCTGATTACCATGATACTCTTCAATAAATTCCAATTCCTTTACTTTGGACTTAAGTAGTTTAGAAATATCTGACCATAATACATCTTCATCAACTAAAATAGCCAAGTCTTTTTCAACTAAAGGTACTTGTGGTAAATGTTTAAATTCATTGGTTCTCGAATTATAAGGAACTAAAGCATCGACATTTAATTCAAAACAAGCCACATTTGTTCTTTTTATTTTAGCATTGACCATCGTACCAAAAGATACTAATCCCAATGAACCAATTATATTGTCATCATATAAAATGTTTAGATAAGCATTGATATCAGCCCAACTTGGCTTTTCTTTTACTTCCAAAGTAATATCTTCCATTTGACAATACCTAGCCATATTTTCTATAATTCCTTTTATTTCCAAAAATATTTCTCTAGGATCCTTACCTACTATACATCCCGTTAACATTTTAGTATGGATTGGTAAAGTTTCATCTAAACTAGATTCATGATAATTACCTTTAGTAAATACTTGAGCCATTTCAAACAATCTAAAACTATCATAATATCTTAAATTATCTGCTATAGCCTTTAACATACCTGGCACTAATGAATTTCTAAGAATAGCAAGTGAAGGAGCTGGTGGACAGGCTAAAGAAATAGAATTACTAGTATCAATAGAAGATGCTTTAATATATTTTTCATCAACCCAAGGATAAGTATATATTTCATTAAAACCACATCTATAGGCTAAATATTCTTTTAATCTTCTTTCTAGTAAAATATGGTTTTGTCTTACAGCCTGTTCAAAAGAAATAGTAAGGGGCTTAGCTTCAAAACTTTCAAAACTAAGTAATCTAGCTATATCACCCATAACATCATCTTTAATTGATACATCACCAGTTGAACGCCATACTGGTACTATAACATGATATACTTTATCTTTATATTTAACTTCATATCCTAAATTTGTAAGAACTTTTTCGACCGTTTTTCTTTCTAAAACTTTACCCAATCTAACATTTAAAAATTCTTGAGGCACATCTATTTCAATTCTTTTGGTTTCAATGGGATATTCATCTTTATAAGCTACTATTTGACTTTCTGGAAATAACTCTTTAAACAATTTTAAGGTTAAAGATATCCCAAGGTCGACTCTTTTAGTATCAATATTCTTTTCATACCTAATGGCGGCATCGGTTTTTTCATCAAATCTTTTTCCTGTTTTTCTAATAGTACCCGCTGTAAAATTAGCTATTTCTAATAAAACTCCGGTTGTATCTGGTAAAATAGAATCTTTTTTACCACCTCTAATACCGGCTAAACCTAAGGCACAATTGACATCACTAATGACTAAATCATCTTCCGTCAAAGCAATAGTATTGTTATCTAAAAGTAATAATTCTTCATTTTTTTTAGCATTTCTAACTATTATTTTTTTACCATCAACATGAGTTCTATCAAAAGCATGAGTTGGCTGCCCTACGGCCAACATGACATAATTAGTAATATCAACTATTGCATTTATAGGTCGCATCCCACCATTAGTTATTAAGGCCTTCATCCACATTGGACTTTCTTTTTCATAAACATTTTCTATTTCTATCGCAACATATCTATTACATTTTTCTTTTTCTTTTATTTCTACTTTATATTCTGGTAATTTAGGATCTATTTTAATTTCTTCTATTTTTTTTAATGGTACATCATAAATAGCCGCTAGTTCTCTAGCTACCCCATAATGTCCCCACATATCCGGTCGATTGGTTAAAGACTTATTGTCTATTTCAAAAACTGTATCATTCATATAAACTAATTCGGCAATGTTTTGGCCCGGATAACAATCAATATCTTTTAAATCAACTATTTCGGTTTCTTCCTTAGTAGGAAAGAAATTATCTAAATATACTTCGGTTGCTCCACATATCATACCATAAGAAGCAACTCCCCGCATTTTAGTTTCTTTTATTTTAACTGGTTCTCCTTCCCCATGCCAAACGACTTCGGAACCAGGAAGGGATACTACAACATATTCTCCTTCATAAAGATTAGATCCCCCACAAACAATTTGAACTAATTCTCCTTTTCCTATATCAGTCATACATATTTTTAATTTATCAGCATTAGGATGATTTTTTATTTCTTTGATTTGACCAACTACAATATCATGATATTTTAAACTTGTATCAATAACATCTTCTACTTCAACTGTTCTTAAGGTAAGATCATAAGCTATCTGTTTAGCCGTCAAATTCTTTGGTAAATCAACATATTTTTTTATCCAATTTAATGATACTCGCATATTTATCTCCTTTCTTATTTAAATTGTTTTAAGAATCTCAAATCAGCACTGTGAAATAATCTAATATCATCAACACCATATCGCATCATTACGAGTCTTTCTAATCCTATATTGATATAAAATCCCGTCCAAACTTCAGGATCTAGAGAAGCTGCTTTCAACACATTAGGATGAATTACTCCCCCGGGCATTACTTCTATCCAACCATTATGTTTACAAACTTTACATCCTTTTCCATTACAAACTAAACATTCCATATCTATTTCATAACCTGGTTCGGTAAATGGAAAGAATCCTTCCCGCATTCTAACTTTTACTTCTCTTCCAAATACTTTTTCTAATATTGTTTTTATCATAACCATTCCTGAAGAAAAAGAAATATTTTTATCGACTATCAAGGCCTCATATTGAAAAAAAGCTCTTTCATGTCCCGAATCGACATTTTCATTACGGTATACTCTTCCCGGATATACAAATCTAGCCGGAGCCCCATGTTTTAATAAATATCTAACTGAAGCCCCCGTTAAATGTGGTCTTAAACAAAGTCGTTCATTACTTTCTTTATCTTCCGTTCCTTTAATCCAGTAAGTATCCATCATTTGGCGAGCGGGATGATCTTTGGCGAAATTTAAATTGTCAAAAGCATATTTTTCACTACTAATATCATCTTCACTAAACACTTCGAAACCTAAAGACAAAAAGGCATCATTTAAATCGTAACACATTTGAGTTACGGGATGTAAACTTCCATTCATTACCTTTTTTCCTGGTAAAGTAATATCTAATGGTTTATCTAAAACACTTTTTGAAGCAATTATTTCATTTTCTTTTTCCAAAGTTTTTTCATTAAAAATGTTTCGAATATCGGTGGCTTTTTTACCGATGTTTTTTCTTGCCTCACTATCCATTTGTCCCAATGATTTAAGGACTTCATTTAAAGAACTTTTTTTACCTATAAGTTCTTTCTTTATCGATTGTAATTCTTCTACGGTTTTAGAATTAGTTATTTTTTCTAAACCTTGTTTTAAAATTTCATCTAATTTTTTTTCCATATTATCCCTTTCCAATAAAAAAACAGTAATCCTATAAAGGACGAATTACTGTTAAATCCGCGGTACCACCTTTTTTCTAGTTACCTAGCTCTCAATTAGATTAACGCTCTACCACGCTTTGACTCCCTTATTGAATTTCATCAATTTGCTTATCTAATGAGGTTTTCAGTCTTTGACCCCATTTCCCTTTATAGAGTTTCAAATTAACTACTTAGATAATTTCTTCGTCAACAATTGTTTTAATTATAAACCTATATTATTATCTTGTCAAACATTTCTCAAAACTACAATATCATTTGCTTTATACAACTACTGGTATTATTATGTCAATAAATTCTTCTAAGCATTTTATAGTTTCATCAAATTCTAGTTTTCTAGCATAACTATTCTTTCTAGAATAGCTCGCCCATTTATATCTTAATATTTTACTATCCTTAAGGACATTTAAATTTGCAATCAAATCTGCATTAAATTTTCTTTTTTTAAAAGTTTTCTCTACTGCACCTCTAAATTTATTTTTATTAATTTCATTGAATCTGAATTTATGAATTAAATAAATATCATAATAATCTTTCATCCTACTGCTAGCTTCTAACTTACTAAGTATAGTTTCTATTTTTTCAGCTAGCACTGTTTCCAAATTATATGACCATACCTTATATACTTCATTTCCAATTAGTGATTCATATTTATAAGCATCCGGACTAGGATATATTGGATTACCTGTTGCTATATCAATATGAAAACTATCTCTCATATTTTCTAACCTAAAATTTATTGTAATTCTTAATCCACCATACTCATCTTCTTCACGAATTGGTTCAGTTTTTTCAATTACAAATTTTACATTATCTTCTACATCTATATTGATAATTTCTGTTATCATTTTAACTATATTTTCTTCAGTAAATTTTGTTTTCCTTAACATAATATCAATATCCATAGTACTTCTATTATCTAATCCAAATAATTTACTCAAATAGAAACCACCTTTTAATATAAAATTATCTTTATATTGGCTTTTTGATAAACGTTCAACAAACCTATCATACATGTAAAATCTCATTACAGAGTTAAAATCCACATTTTTTTCTCTAGAAATATTTTTAAGTTTATCTTTTACTGCTTGGGCAGAATTACTCATAATATACCCCTACCATTTCCATTACTTTTTCACTTATTCCCATTCTTTTCGCATAATCAGATAGTCTTGCTACATTTTTATCTTTGCTTTGAATATATTGTTTAACAGATTTTTTTACTTGTTCAGGATCCATTCTACCTTTTGATCTTATGATATCACAAATACATCTTTCTTTGTCATAAG
>CANQHO010000051.1 GCA_947623815.1 uncultured Bacilli bacterium
TATTAGAGAACATAAATGGAAATACGAACTATAACATAAAAGATTATTTAACAACAAGTGATGATGGAACCTGCTATGGAACAAGTTCAACTCAATGTGGAAAAGGAAATGATATGATAGACATAGGATCATATTATTGGCTGGCATCTCCTGCGCGCGCTAACTGCTTGCATTATTGGTATCCGAGCGCCCAGGGCGTGGACAACGGCCGCGGCGATTCGTTTGGTGTGCGCCCCGTCATCATTCTGAAATCTGGAGTAAAATTTAAAGATGATGGAAAAGACGGAAAGAGTCAATCAACTGCATTCAACTTAGTAGCTCCATAAAAATAAATTCATATATTTAAAGATGATAAAATTAAATTATCATCTTTTATAATATAATAAAAAGTTATATACATTTATGGGTTGATAACATATTCAATTTTTTTACTAAATCATATGATAAAGTAAAGAAGGAGGAAATGTTATGTTTGGAAAAAATAATTGTTGTTGTGATAATAATCGTCAAGAACCTTTTATGATGATGAATCAACCATGTATGGAACAACAAGTAGTAGAACCAGTAATCAACAAATGTGTTGAAAAAGAGTTCTACCATGAAGTACCACATATTTGTCCAATCCATACTCATGTAATAAACCGTCATATATATCAACATACATATACACCACAATACTCATGTTCTGAAGAAAATCAAGTTATCAATAATGATTGTGGAAAATGTTCCAATTTTTAAGAAAGTAGAGGTATCTACTTTTTTTGATTAAAAAAATAAAATTATCAATTGATAGTTTTTGAAAAATATGGTATGATATTTATGGTGATGCGAATGACAGTTACCCAAATTATAAATTTACTTCACAAATCAGTTGCTGACAAATCGTATGACTTAGTTCCAACTGAGAAAAATAGAAATTCTAGAAGAAAATATGGACTGACAATTTATGAAATAGAAGATTTTCTTATATCAATTTCTGAAACAGATTTGTATAGTGGTCCAGAGGTAGATAGGGATAAACCTAATGAAGAAGTATTTATTTTCATAAAAGAAATAGTTGATGGTGTTAACTTTTATGTAAAAATAAAAAAAGATAGTAAAGTTACATATGATAGAATAAAAATTATTTCTTGCCATGAGGCTGAATATTAGGAGGAAAAAAATGAAAAATATGGAAAATTTAAGAACTAGAAAAGTTAAGGTAAATGTAAAAGGATCCTTAATTGAATATGATGAATATTACTTGGTTGATGAAAACGGTGAAGAAATTTTTAATAGAAAAATTGAAATAGAAAATGATCAACGATTATATGATATATATAAAAAACAAAAAAATTTACTTACCAATTTAGAAATAAAAAAAATTCGAAAAAAATATGGATTAACTCAAAAAGAATATGCTTTAGTAATAGGATTAGGAGAAGTTACTATACATAGATTGGAAAAGGGATCTATTCAAACCGAAGCTGTTGATTCAATAATGAGATTATCAAATGATCCGGATAATATGTATTTTTTACTTATGCAAAATAGAAAAAATATAAGTGAATCTTTATATAATAATTTATCAAAAAGAATTAAAGAATTACAAAATTTAAAAAAACATGTATTGGTTGATATAAATAAATTTGATTTGGATACTTTAGTATTTAAAGAAGAATCTGCTCTTAATATCGCTCAAAATATAATAAATATATATAATGCTAAAGTAGATGATTTGGTTAACAATTATGGTATTATTCCCGAATATATTACCAACTTAAAATTACAAAAATTACTTTATTTTGTTCAAGCAATATGTTTAAAAATATTTGATAAAAAAGCTTTTCCCGAAAAAATACTAGCTTGGTCGTATGGACCAGTTGTCAATGAAGTTTATCAACAATATAAACATAATCATTCGGGAAAGATAAATAGTGAATTATCTGTTAAAAAAATTTCATCTGGATTGTATAAAATTATTGAAGAAGTTGTAAATTGTTATGGGGCTATGGAAGCCAATAAACTAATTGATTTTACCCATGAAGAAGATCCTTGGATAAAAACTGAAATAAATGAAGAAATAGATATTGATTTAATAAAAAATTATTTTAATAAAGTATATGATAATTAAATTTAGAACAAAATATTCACTACAATATTCATATTTTGAAGAAAATCGATGATTGTGGAAAATGTTCCAATTTTTAAGAAAGGGCAATATTGTAGGAAAGTGTTTTGCAAATTAGAAAAAAACACACTAAAATAAATTTAAAATTTTTGTAAAAATATAATTGACAAATGTATAAACAATGTATAAACTACAATTAAAAGGAGTTGATACTATGAAAATCAAATTTCAAAAATGGGGAAAATATTTAAATATAAAACAAGAAGAAAAAATAATTATTAGTGTACCTAAAAAAAAGAAAATTTCTTTAGAAGAAAGATTTAAAAATTATCATGGTGATAATTTGGTGAAAGATTTTTTTTGGGATGATCCTATAGGAAAAGAAATATGGTGAAAAGATTTGAAATTATAAACTTAAAATTTTTAGAAAATGTTTTAATTTTTAAGAAAGTAGAAGTATCTACTTTTTTGTTTGGAACAATTATGCTAAAATAAAGAAAATGTGATATAATTTTAATAGTAGGAAAGAGGTATGGTATGCAAGAATATTTAGAACAATATGTAAATTATTTAAACCACAATCAATATCCCGATAATGAAATATTTACTAAACTAATGGAAGCATCTAGAAAAGATAAAAATCTAGAAACATTACTTTATCAATTACCAAATGCCAATCTTGAAGAAAGAAAAGCTTTATTGGACCAATATTTAAATTCTAATAATACCAAAGAAGAGGAAGTAATAGCTGAAACCTTTGGGATAGATACATCATTTATAAATCATTTAGTTTTACAAAATGGTAAAGAAATATTTTCTTTTTATCAACCCAATATAAATAAACAAATAGTATTAGAAAATAAAAAAGAAGAAAATTTAGCTGAACAATTAAAAAAATGGCAAGAAGAACATCCTAATATAGAAGATAGATATAAAATGCTGCAAGAACAAAGAATGGAAAAAGGAGAATTAAAATTTGTACCCATTGATAAAGTAAACGAATATGGATATTTAGTAAACAAATTAAAAGAAGAAGAAAAACAAGCTTTAGATTATTTAATAAAAAATAAAGACCAATTTTTAATTCAAGCTGTCAACATTGAAAATGTTTTAGGAATGGATAAAAATGGTCAAATAGTTGAGTCCTATTTAGATAAAAATACCATGGAATTTAGATTAGAAAAACCGAAAGAAAACTTATACAGTAAACAAAATGAAACCAATGTTGAAAAAGAACAAAATACTGATGTTGAAACAGAACAAAATGTTGATGAAAATATCGATATCGAAAAACAACCAAATGATGAAGAAAATATCGATATTGAAAAACAATTAGAAGAAGAAGGATTAAATAAAGATCAAATCAAAAATGTCAAAGAAAAATTAGAATTATATACCCAGTATCCAGAACTTTTAGAGTACTTGACCCCAGAAGATAAAATATTTTATGAAAAATATTTAAATATATATCGTAAGATAAAAGAACAAGAACAAAAAGAAAAACCCAAAGTTTATCAAAAAACTATGGAAAATGGGTATGTCGATGTTTTAATACTATCTTTAGTAACTAGTTTTGCTGGAGGAATGTTTATAACTTTAATTTTAGCTTTAACCAGTTTGTCATAAATATTATAGGAGGTATAAAATGCAAGAAAATAACAATTTAATAAACTTTAAAAAATGGTTACCAGAAGTAGTTCCATACTTTGAAAAATTAAACGAAGAAGAGATAAAAAAATTATTAGAACTATATGAAGAAGTTGAAACAAATAAACAAACTTTAGATAATATTTACGATATGGCCTTAAATCATAATAGTGCCCATATCGATTATGGAAATGACTTTTCCAAAGTAATGGAAAGACTAAACCGAAAAACTAGATTTTTAGATGAATACATCAAACAACTAGAAAATAAATATGTTGAAACAAATAAAACAGAAATTCATAAATAAGCATTTTTGTAAAAATGCTTATTTTTGGTCAAAGATGTTTAGTTGAAAAACAAGATCAAATATGATAAAATATAGGAGTCGGAGGAGCATATGAAAAAATTTATAAACAACTTAAAAAGATACTACAAATATGCAATATATTCAGCCAAAGCTGATTTAAAAGCCGAAGTCGCTGGTTCTTATTTAAACTGGCTATGGTGGGTTTTAGATCCTTTGTGTTTCATGCTTATATACATGTTTATTGCCCAAGTAGTATTCAGATCAAAAGTGGCGTATTTTCCAGTCTTTGTATTTGTTGGTTTAACAGCTTGGGATTACTTCAACAAGAATGTTACAGCCAGTGTTAAGATAGTAAAAAACAACCGAGCTATTGTATCCAAAATATATATACCCAAATATATATTGATATTACAAAAATCCTTTGTTTTATTATTTAAAATGTTTATATCGTGGATACTAGTAGTAATATTGATGTTTATATTTAAAGTACCAATATCTTTAAATGTATTTTGGTTTATACCAATTATGGTAACCTTGTATTTAATTACCTTTGGAATTTGTACAATTTTAATGCATTTTGGTATCTTTATAGAAGATTTAGCCAATATAGTCCAAATATTACTTAAACTAACATTCTATTTAACCGGTATTTTTTATCAAATAAGTAGAATACCCAAACCTTATAGTTCAATTTTATTAAAATTAAACCCTATAGCATTCATTATTGATTCATTTAGAAAAACCTTAATTTACCAAACCCATCCAGCTTACTTTTATTTAGGATTTTGGTTTGTAGTAGGGGTACTACTAACAACAATAGGAATTTCTATTATTCATAAATATGAAAATAGTTATGCGAAGGTGATATAATGGAAAGAGAAGCAGCAATTACCGTAAAAGGACTCCATATAACATATCGAGGTATTAAAAAATTTTCTATCAAAAGATCATTTTTTAAACTAAAAAAAGGTCAAAGAGAAATCTTTGAAGCTGTCAGAGGAATTTCCTTTGAAGTAGAAAAAGGAAAAATCTTAGGAATTATCGGAAAAAATGGTAGTGGTAAATCAACCACCTTAAGAGCTTTAGCGGGAATCTTTTCACCCGATAAAGGAGTAATTGATCTACATGGTAATAGTGTATCATTACTTTCTATTGGGGTTGGTTTTCAAACTAAATTAACCGGTAAAGAAAACATTTATTTATCTGGTATGTTACTTGGTTTTTCCGAAGAAGAAATCAAGAAAAAAGAAAAAGAAATAATTGAGTTTGCCGAGATTGGAGATTTCATCAATCGACCAGTAAAAACTTACTCATCAGGAATGTACTCGAAACTGGCGTTTGCTATTACTGCTGTATTAGAAACTGATATTATGTTGATCGATGAAGTACTTAGTGTTGGAGATGTTAAATTTAAAGAAAAAAGTTATAACAAAATGAAAGAGTTAATTAACGATGACAATCGAACTGTCGTCATTGTATCCCATAGTTTAAGTACTTTAAAAGAACTATGTGACGAAGTATTGTGGTTACATAATGGTCAAATAAAAATGCAAGGTAAACCAGAAGAAGTATTAGCGGAATATGAAAAATTTATGAAAAAGAAATAAAAGTGATGATGAACATCACTTTTATTAATGTTTGACGTTATTCGTTTAAAAGAGTATAATAATATCATTAAGGAGAATAAAAATGATGTATATTTCAGTTAATGAAGCTGCACAAAAATTTAAAATATCAACACGTAGAGTTCAAACATTATGTGAACAAGGAAGAATTAAAGGAGCCAACATGGTTAGTGGCGTATGGCTGATTCCTAAAGATGCTTCAAAACCGGTAGATAAAAGAAAAAAGGTGGAAAAAAAAACATTACCTAAAGATATTCTTGATATGAATGATGTCTGTGAAAGTTTATCGATATCCCAAGCTACTTTAAAAAATTGGATTAAATTAAAAAAAATATCTCCGGATGTAAAAGGTAAGTACTTTAGTAAAAAATATATAACTAATTTTATTTTGAATAATAAATTAAAAAGTCGAAGAAATAAAAAAAATACTACCGGAAAAGAACTTTATAAAGATTATATAAAAACGGAAACAAATAAAAAATTGGTGGAAGAAATTTTAAATTCCCAGTTAATAAAAAATCAAAAAGATTTAGTTATTATATTAGCTAATTTTGCGGTGCAACTTTTTTATCAAAGTAAACAAATTTCATTTTCTAATAACAAAGTTCTTTTTAAATTTTTAAACAATAAAAAATTTGAAAACTTTAAAATTTTGATAAAAGATTTATTAGGTAATTATAAAATAAATACCAATGAAAAAAAACTAGATTATATTCTTTCTAAAAGAATAGATTATGTTCATGGGGAAGATACATTAGGTTTTATATATATATCTTTAAAAGATATTGGTAAAAGAAAAAGTTCTGGAACTTACTATACTCCGGAAAATGTTGTGAATAAATTGCTAGATAATTTAGCAGAATATTGGAAAGAAGATTTAAAAGATAAAACAATTTGTGATCCTTGTTGTGGAACGGGTAATTTTTTGTTGAAACTAGGTAATAGAAAAATAGATTATACCAATATTTATGGTCAAGATATCGATATTTTAAGTGTTTATTTAGCTCGAATTAACCTTTCTTTAGTTGCTCCAGATATTGATGCTAAAGATATTAAAAATAGAATTATAATTGGCAATGCTTATTTTAAAACTTTTAACCAAAAATTTGATATTATTATTGGTAATCCCCCATGGGGCAGTGATATTAAAGAAACTGATAAATTAAAATGTCGAAAAATATTTAAATCAGCTAATACAGCCAATATCGAATCTTATGATTTATTTGTTGAAAAAGCTTTATCGATGCTTAATTTTAATGGATTTTTAGCTTTTGTTTTACCTGAAGCTATTTTAAATGTTGCCAGTCATGATCCAATTAGACAAATATTACTTGATACTTGTTCCTTTAAATTTGTATCTTATTTAGGAAATGTATTTTCTAATGTTCAATGTCCCGCTATTATTCTGGGTGTTTTATTGGATGATAAAAAAACAACTGTCGGTTGCAAAGTGACAATTAAAGATAAACATTTTACGATAAAACAAAAAAGAAAGTTTCCAAATAAAATTCTTTCTTTTAATGTATCAGATGAAGAAAATACCCTTTTAAATAAAATTAGTAATATCGATAATGTAAGGTATTTAAAAGGGAATGCTAAATTTGCTTTAGGTATTGTTACTGGGAAAAATTCTCAAGAAATTATCAAGCAAAAAAAAGCTGGTTATGAAGTTGTTTTAAAAGGTAAAAATATTTATCGATATGGAATAGAAAGACCAGATAATTACATTTGCTTTAAACCGGAAACTTTTCAACAAGTAGCTCCTACTGAAATGTATAGAGCTAAAGAAAAATTGTTGTATCGGTTTATTTGTGAAGTACCCGTTTTTGCCTATGATGATCAAAAGTCCCTTTCATTAAATAGTTGTAATATTGTTATACCAGAAATACCTGATCTTAAAATGAAATATGTTTTAGCTATTTTAAATTCTAGTGTAGTTGCCTATTTTGTTTTAAAAAAATTTGGTTCGGTAAAATTACTTCGTTCACATATTGAACAAATACCGATTCCATTTGTCGATTCTAAAATACAAAATGATATAATAAAAAAAGTAGATAATATAATGCAATCTTCCCATCCAGATAATTTATATAGAAATTTAGATGAAGATATTATGCAATTATATAATATATCTCAAAAACAAATAGAAATTATAAGAAAAACATTACAAGAAAAAAATTTATTTTTTCGAAGTTAATAAATCATATAATTCTTCATAAGTCATAGCTTTTAAAAAATAATGGTCTTTATGATGTTTATAAGTAGTTTTTTTGATGTGAAATTGACATTCATTTCCCCCTTTATGTTGGGTAGCGTAACCGGGTAATTTTTCTCTAATGGAACTTTTGTCTTGTTTAAAATTGTCTAAGTTTTTAGGAAATATAGAACGATCAACTAAAAAGATTTCAATTTTATCAGAAAAGAAAATACCATAAAATAAAAAATCGAAACAATATGGTTTTAACTGTTGAATATTGCAGTCATAATCAGCTGTTTTATCCATAGCTTCTTTTGAGCTATATACTGTCGATCCACTTTGGGTACAAATTTCAATGACATTTTTTTCGGTTAGTTTTATTCCTCTTTTATAGGCTCGAGAAAATTTTACTTCGATTTTATTTCCGGAACCATCTTTTAAATCGTATGAATTGTCATCCGCAGGTTGTAGTCCAAAATCTTTTTTGATCATCAATTGAGCTAATTCCCCAAAATTAGTTCGTAAGGAAAAGATTCCTTGTTTAAATTGTTCAATGTTTTTTTTGTCCATAGTTTACTCCTTAAATCTAATAAATCATTTATAGTATAATATAATGAAGTTTAAAAGTCCATAATTATATTTTGTTGAATTTTTTCCTTTGTACGTTTTTTTGGGTAATAATTAAAAAAATTAAAAGAGATATTTTGTATAAATGCAAAAA
>CANQHO010000052.1 GCA_947623815.1 uncultured Bacilli bacterium
TTGATATGATTACTTACTAACTCACTATTTTTAATATCAACTTCAATATTATCTAAATGTAAGTCTAAAACATCATTCAAAAAAATACCTAAAATATCGGGATGTTTAGAAAAGACGCTTTTAAAGAGAACATCAAATGTTAAAGGGATTGGTAAAGTATCATTTGACTTCATAATAGATTATGTTGCCAAAAATATTATGTTGCGTATTTAAAAAGAAGCCTTATTTTACAATAGACTTCTTATTTTTTTGACAACATAATATTTAGAATATTTATTTTAATTTTTAATACATTTATAATTATTCTGTATACGCATATATACAGAAAGGTGATGATAAAATTATGAGTGTACAAAAAAAGATAAGTTTATGGAAAGGAGAAAATCATAAAAGATGGTTAAATACTTTACTTGATGAATATATTGCTTTTTTATCTAAATCTAATAAAACTCAATATACTCAAGAATGGGAAATAAAGTCTTTGATTTATTACTTTAGATATTTAGAAAATCACAATCATACAAAAGTGACATTAGAGTCTATTTATAACTATGTAAATTATATGAATAAGCAGTTTTCACTAAGAACTATTTATGATAGAAGTCAGTGTTTGAAATATTTTCTGAATTGGTTATATGATAATAAAAAAATAACCTTTAATGGTGAAATGGTATTTCCCAAATTAAGACAGCCAATAAATTCTAGTATAATATCATATTATACAAATAAAGAAATTTCCCAAATTTTAAATTCTATATCTACAAAAGATAATATTGGTAAAAGAAATTTTGCTATTGTATCATTATTCGCTTATCTAGGAATAAGAAGAGATGATGTTAGAACTTTGAAATATGAAAATATTGATTGGGATAACAATTTAATAAAATTTTATCAAAATAAAACAGATATATTATCCGTTTTACCAATGCCTAAAATGGTTAAATTTTCTTTACTTGATTATCTGAAAAATGCTAGACCAAATGTTAATAATGATTTTATATTTATAAAAGATGATGGTTCTTTATATGCATCAGAATATTTAAGTGTCGTTGTTAATAGAATAGTAGAAAAATCTGGTATAGATATCAGAAATCGTAAATATGGATGTCATTCTTTTAGACATAGTATAGCTACTAATTTACTTGAGAAACATGTTGATATAAATGTAATTTCTCAAATCTTAGGTCATTCTAAAACTGATACTACAATTAACACTTACATTTCTTATGATAAACAAAAACTTATGATGCTTCCTATGGAGGTACCAGAATGGAAATAAAATATAAAAGTGTATTTAAGAATGATATAAAAGATATGATTTTATATGAAAAAGCAATGAATTTTAAACATAGTAATAAATTATATTTGTATGATTTAGATAATTACTTTTTATCTGTTAATAAAAAAAGTAAAAACATAACAGAAGAAGATTTTAATAATTATATTTATAATTTTAAAAGTTCTACAATAGATACACATGAAAGATACCTGATAATGTTAAATTTTTGTAAATTTTTAATTAGATTTGGTAATACCAATATATTTTATGAGGAAATAAACTTTAATAATAATAGTTTATTTCAGCCACACATATATACTGAAGAGGAAATAAAAAAAATATTGTTAGCCATTGATAAAAGAAAATATGGAAATAATAAATTTTCTTACGAATATCCAGTATTATTTAGATTATTATATTCAACAGGATTACGTATTTCAGAGGCATTAAATATTAAATATAATGATATTGATTTAGATGATAATTCAATTAATATTATATTATCGAAAGAAAATATTAGTAGAAAAATATATTTTTCAAAATCAATGAAAAAAGTAATAATTAAATATTTCAAAATAATGAATTTTAATGATGATGATTATATTTTCACAACAACAAAACAAAACGCATTATTAGTATTTAAAAATATTGTAAAAAAGGTGGATATTAAAACTCATTCTATTAGACTACATGATTTAAGACATTCTTTTTCGATAATAGCTTTTGATAAATTGATAAAGAAAAACATTGAGCCAGAAGAAGCTTTATTATATTTAGAAAAATTTATGGGACATTCCAATATTTCATCAACAGAATATTATTTACATATGACTGATAAAATGAAACGAGAAATTATCAACACTATGAAAGTACAACATCCAGACTTATATCCAAAAATAAAGGATGGTGTTGATTATGAATAAAGATTTTTCATACTATTTAAAAGATTTTTTTCAAATGTATTTATTAGAAACTAGAAAATTATCATCACAAACTATAATAACTTATAAGTATAGTTTTTTAAAATTATTTAAATTTTTTGAGCAAAAGAAAAACATTAAATCAAATAATATTACATTAGACATGTTTAATATTGAATTAATTGAAGAATTTATTAATTGGTTATTAAATAATGAAAAAAATACAGCTAATACTGTAAATAATAGAATAACTGCAGTTAAATGTTTTTTTAAATTTGTATCTATTCATGATGTAGAATTAATAAATTTATATTCAAGATTAAGAAATATAAAACCATTGAGAAAAGTCGAAACATTAATAGAATATTTATCTGTAGACGAAATAAAATTATTATTTTCTATTCCCAATTCACAAAATAAAAAAGAGTTGAAAGAACTTGCAATCTTAACTCTTCTCTATGAAAGTGCGATACGAGTTAGTGAACTATGTAATTTAAAATTAGAAGATATAGAAATATCTAACCATTCAACCATAAAGATTATTAATGGAAAAGGAAATAAATCACGTATAATTCCCATATCAATTGATGTCGCACAAATACTACAAAAATATATTAACATTTATAAAATTAATCATCAAGATTATTTGTTTAAAAATCAAAAAAATATTCAATACACTAGATGGGGAATTAATTATATTATTCAAAAATATGTAAACAGAATTAGAAAAATAGATGATACAAAATTTAAAATAACTGTTACGTCTCATATTTTCAGACATAGTAAAGCAATGCATTTATTAGATGCTGGAATACCATTAACAACTATAGAAAAGTTACTTGGGCATTCATCAATCAAATCAACAGAAATTTATGCAAAAGCAAATCCTAAAAAATTGGAAGAAGCAATAAATAAAAATTCCCAATCTATTAAGATTAAAAGAAAATATAGTAAAAATAAGGAAAATGATTTATTAGAATGGTTAAAAAATGAATTATAATTATTAAATATTATGTTGTCAAAAAAATAAGAAGTCCATTGTAAGATAAGACTTCTTTTTAAATACGCAACATAATATTTTTAGCAACATAATCTATTTTATGTAGTTAACTACATAAAATAGACCTCCTTTCAACCCCATAATATAAAAGGGAAAAATATTTGTCAAATAAGTAAAAATTAAAAAAGAAAATACCAAATCTAGAATTGAAAAATCAAAAATAAAAAACCATTTAACAAAATTAAAAATTACTTAAATTTAAAAAAAAGATGAAAATCATCTTTTAACGTAAAAATAACACAACAGCAGTACCAACAATCAAACAATAAATTACAAAATATATCAATTTACCATTTATCATTATCTTTTTAAACAATTTCATACTAAAATAAGTAAATATACCGGCGACAACCATGGCCAGTAAATAATAACCAATCATAGCTGTAGTTAAATCTAAAGTAAGTAAATCTTTAATACCTAATATACTAGTCGCAATACTAATTGGAATAAATAAAATAAAAGAAAAATCAAAAGCAGTTTGTCTATCGAGAGATCTAAACATACTACCAACAATAGTTGCCCCACTTCTACTTATACCCGGTATTAAAGCAATAACTTGAAATAAACCAATAATTAAAGCATCTTTAAAAGTTATATCCTCTTTTTGTTTAAAACCTTTAAAATCTTTAATAATAAATAAAAATAAAGAAGTAACTAAAAGCATTAAACCAATAAATTTAACATTTGATTCCAAAAAATCAAACAATCCCAATTTAGTAACAATAAGTCCAGTAATACCCGCTGGGATAGTGGCTACAACAATCCAAAAACAATACTTAGTATTGGCTTGAAATTTTTTATTACCCGTTTTAAAGTATGTAAAAAAATCATGGATTAAAGTAATAATTTCTTTTCTAAATAAAATAGTAATCGCTATTAAACTACCTAAATTAGTAATAACCGCTAAAGCTTCTAACTGTTCGGCTGTTAAATTTAAATCTATTAAATGTTCCGCTATTAGTAAATGACCACTAGAGGAAACAGGTATCGCTTCCATAAAACCTTGGACAATTCCAAGAACAATAAAACTTATAAGTATCGACATACAATCACCTTAATAAATTATACACTATTTTTTTAAAATAATAAATAAAATTGCAAAAACAAAATAAGATTAGATAGGTGATGGTATGGGGATTAGGGTATTTATTTTTTTATTTGGCTTTGGTATTACAACGATTGGTCTTTTATATGTCATAAGTTATTTAAATTTATTAACAATCGGGTATAATTTTTCAGAATATGTCAATTTTATTATTAGAAGACCAGAATGTTTAAATACTTTATGGGGTTTTCTTTGTATTGTTTTATCATTATATTGGAAAAGAGGAGATAAAAGTGAGTTATATATATGATATTGTTTTAAATTTTAAACAAGATTTATATGAATTTTATGATTGGAATAATAAAGATACCATTATCCATATTAGAAAAATACCTTTATTAAAAGTATCGAGTAAAACGATGGAAGATATTAAACAATACATTATTCAATTTGATTCTAATTTTTTAGAAAGTATAAAAAATAAAACAGAAATGTTTCAAAATAAACAAATAGTTTCTTTAAAACAATCTTTTATACTTAGTGATGGCTTTGAAGCTGTTGCTTTAGTAGTATATAAAGATAAAAACAAAATTAGTCGTTTACAAGTTGAAGAAGAATTAGAAGTTTTAGATGAAGTTAGTAAATTAAAAGAAACAAATATAAAATATCAAAAAATAAAAAAAAGATATGTTCAAATGTATAAAACCAGAAAAGAATTGAAACTAGAACAGTATTTAAAATTAGAACTAAAAAAATTGGAACAAGGAGATATCATAAAATTGCAATATTTATATTTTGAATGTTTTTTAGAAGAAGAAAAATCCCGAGATAAAATGATTGAAAGATTTTATTTTGAACTAAATAACAATTTCAATTTTATATCTGAAAAATTACTTTCTTTTTTTAAATTAGTGTCATAATGTATAAATTTGTCAGTTTGTATCAAATTAGTAATAGGAGGTTAATATGAAAAAGTTAAAAGTAGTAGTATTTTTATTATGTGTTAGTTTATTGGTAGGATGTAATAATACTAAATTAAGTGAGAAAACACCAAAAGAAATAGTAGAACAATACTTGAAAAATTATCAAACATTAGATGATAAGGTATTAAGTCAATTAGATGAAGTAGTGGAAAAAGAAGAGTTTACTGATCAACAGAAAAACGATTATATAGAACTTATGAAAAGACATTATCAAAATTTAAAGTATGAAATAAAAGATGATATGATTGATGGTGATAAAGCCATAGTAACTACTAGTGTTGAAGTATATGATTACTCCAAAGAATTAACTGATGCGGATGAATATTTAGAAAAAAATCCTGACAAGTTTAATAATGCGGATGGAGAATATGATGTGACTTTATTTAATAGTTATCGTTTAGATAGACTAAAAAAAGTAGAATATACCGTAAAGTATACAATTGATTTTTACTTATCTAAGACCAGTAATGGTTGGGTGTTAGATGAATTAAGTGATACCGATGAAAGTAAAATTCATGGAACTTATATATATTAAAAAAGATGTTTTTTGACATCTTTTTAATAATTTCCAATTGATTTAGTGCTTGTTTTACCATCGTTAGTTAAAGTATGAATATAGTATTCAATATAATCAATTAAACCTGAAACTTTATCTTCGTTTTGATAGTTATCATTTTTAACTTTAACTAATTCTTTAACGTTAGTGTAGTTAGTTTTTTTGAATTTATTTATAGCATCTAAATTAGCAGTTTTTTCTGATGTTTGAAATTCATTTATATAAACATTTCCACTTTCCGTTAAAACATAAATAGTATTAGTTGTTCCTGGTTGATCGTAACAATTGTGAATATATTTAATTTTTTCTCCTTTAATAGTAAACGTTTTAGTTTGAGTTTTATAATTAGTATCAATAATATAATTATCATTATTTGTCTTATCTTCAATAAGTTTTTTAGTTGTTGCCACAATAGAACCATCTTTTATTGATAAATCGGCGTACAATTCATATTCCATATTTCTATCTAGTAAAACTTCTGCTTCAGTTTCTCTAATATAGTTATTATTATCTTGATTATTGGTAATGGTCATATTATTATCACTAGTTGTTTTCTTTTTATCGTTCCAAATGTAAAAAATAAGTAGTCCAATTAACACTATAACTAACACTAATGTTAAACTGATAACTATTTTACTAACTGTACTTTGTTTTTCGTCCATAATGCCACCTTCCTATTCTATAAAAAATTATAGCACTAATAACATTTTAAGTAAAGAAAAGATAGCATAATTTGTCCACAATTATATATACTGTAATAGGTGATAAATTGAAAAAAATATTCTTTTTTTTACTTCTTTTTTTATTTGGTTTTAATAAGGTTTGGGCTATAGAAACTAGTGCTACTTCAGCCATTTTGATGGATATAGATAGTGGTCGAGTTTTATATTCTAAAAACATAAATAATCAAAGAACTATAGCTAGTATATCTAAAATAATGACAGCAGTGGTGGTTTTAGAAAATACCGATATAAAAAAACAAGTTGTTATTGGAAATGAGATAGATAAAGCCCATGGTTCAGGAATTTATATAAAAAAAGGAGAAAAACTTACTATTGAAAATTTGTTGTATGGACTTTTGCTGAGAAGTGGTAATGATGCGGCTTTGGCTTTAGCGTATCATACCGCAGGTAGTATTGATAAATTTGTCGGTTTGATGAATGAAAAGGCTAAAGATTTAGGAATGAACAATTCGGTTTTTAATAATCCAAGTGGTTTGGATGATGAGGAGGATGGTAATTATTCGACGGCCTATGATATGGCTTTGCTTATGCGTTATGCTTATCAAAATTCCACTTTTAGAAAGATTGAAAAAACTAAAAAATATAGTTTGAAAACTAATAAAAATACTTATATTTGGCATAACAAAAATAAATTACTTACTAAATATATATACGCCGATGGGGGAAAAACAGGTTTTACTAAAAAGGCTAAAAGAACGTTAGTTACAACGGCTAGTAAAGGAGGTATGCATTTAGTAGTAGTAACTTTAAATGATGGCAATGATTGGCAAGATCATGAGAATTTATTTGAGTATGGTTTTAACAATTATAAAACTTATCAGATTTTGAAAAAAGGTGATTTTGAAGTTTTTAATGATAATTATTATACTAATGGCAGTCTTTATTTAAAAAATGATTATTATTATACTTTATTAAATAATGAAAAGGATAGTGTTATTTTAAAAATAGAATTAGAGAAGAAAAGAGAATTTAAAAATGATATGAAAGTTGGGATGGTTAATTTTTATTTAGGTGATGATGTAATTCATAAAGAGAATATATATTATAAAAAAAAGATTGTTAAAAATAAAAAATGGTGGGAACTATGGTAAATAAAATATGGGGGTTTTTTATAATTTCTGGTATTTTGTTTTGCTTATTTACGGGTAATATAAAACTTGTTAATGAGGAAATTTTAAATTGTACTAAAAGTACTTTAGATATGATTGTTAAAATATTTCCTGTTATGGCACTTTGGCTTGGAATTATGCAAATAGCTTCTAGCAGTGGTCTTTTAAATATTTTTTCTAAAAAGTTATCAGTAATTTTATCTAAAATATTTCCGGAAATACCAAATAATCATGAGTCTTTAAGTTATATTGCTTCTAATATAGTTGCCAATATGTTTGGATTAGGAAATGCCGCAACTCCATTTGGTTTAAAAGCAATGGAATCTTTACAAACTTTAAATAAAAAAAAGGATACTGCTAGTCGCAGTATGATTACTTTTTTGGTTTTAAATACCTCAGGAGTAACGATTATTCCTACAACGATTATTTCTTTACGGCTTATGTATGGTAGTGTTAAACCAACAGCAATAGTTTTACCTTGTATTTTAGCGACATCTTTATCGACAATAGCAGGTCTTTTATTAGATAGATTTATTGCTAGGAGAGTAAAATGACAAGTATTTCTAATTATATAATACCTTTAATGGTTTTAATTATTATCGGTTATGGTTTTTTTAAAAAAGTTGATTTGTATGATGAGTTTGTCAATGGGGCTAAAACAAGTTTTCCGATGGTTCTGACAATGTTTCCTTGTTTACTGGCTATGATACTAGGAATAAATATTTTTGTAAAAAGTGGTATTTTAGAATTTTTTTTAGGATTTATAAAACCAATTTTTAATTTTTTTAAGGTTCCTTTTCAAATATTACCTATGATGATTATGCGACCAATATCGGGAAGTAGTACTTTAGCTATTTTAAATAATTTGTTTGAAAATTTTGGACCGGATAGTTTAAT
>CANQHO010000053.1 GCA_947623815.1 uncultured Bacilli bacterium
CTAACACTTCGTCGATACCTACGCGTGTATTGGACTTTCACCAACTAGATATATGCCATGCGCGGCGCACACCAAAATAAAAGAACCAAAGCGGTTCTTTTAAAATTTAATTCTTTCACTTACATAACTTTCTATTTCATCAATAGGAATAGTTACTTGTTCCATAGTATCCCTATCTCTAATAGTTACCGTATTATTATTTAAAGTATCATCATCAACAGTAACTACAAACGGTGTTCCAACCACATCTTGTCTACGATATCTTTTTCCAATATTTCCTGACTCATCATAATCCGTCATAAAACATTTAGACAATTTTTCATAAACTTCTTTAGCCTTATCACCATGATACTTTTTAATAAGCGGTAATACAGCCACCTTATAAGGCGCTAAAAATGGATGAAACTTCATAACTTCTCTAGTTGTACCATCATCTAAAGTTTCTTCATGATATGAATTAAATAAAATTGCCAAAACACTTCTATCCAATCCATAAGTAGACTCGATAATATAAGGTATGTATTTTTCATTAGTTTCAGGATCTAAATATTCCATACTTTGTTTACTGTACTCTTGGTGATTAGATAAATCAAAATCAGTTCTGTTATGAGTACCATTTATTTCTCCCCAACCAAATGGAAATTTATATTCAATATCACAAGCCTCTTTAGCATAATGCGCTAACTTTTCATGATCATGATATCTTAATTTTTCTTCTTCAATACCTAAATCCATATAAAACTTTTTACCATACTCTTTAAAGTAATTGTAAAGGTCACTATCTTCACCTTTCTTACAAAAAGTTTGAAATTCCATTTGTTCAAACTCTATAGTTCGAAAAGTAAAATTACCTGGAGTTATTTCATTTCTAAACGCTTTACCAATTTGACCAATACTAAAAGGTAACTTAGTTCGCATTGTTCTCAACACATTTAAAAAATTAACATATTCCCCTTGAGCATTTTCCGGTCTTAAATAAACAATATTTTTACTATCTTCCGTTACTCCTCTATGAGTTTGGAACATCAAATTAAATTGTCTAATATCAGTAAATTCCTTAGAACCACAATTTGGACAAGGTACTTCCTTTTCCTTGATATATTCAAGCATTTCCTCTTGCGTCATACCATCCGCATGCGCCTCAGGATCAAAATCATTGATTAAATTATCCGCTCTATGGCGCATTTTACAACTTTTACAATCAATTAAAGGATCTTGAAAACTAGCCACATGACCACTGGCTTCCCAAACTCTTGGGTGCATTAAAATATCCGCATCCAATTCATAACTGTTATTTCTTTCTTGGATAAATCTTTTTCGCCAAGCATCCTTTAAATTATTTTTTAATCTCGTTCCTAGTGGACCATAATCCCAAGTATTGGCTAAACCACCATATATTTCACTTCCTTGAAAAATAAATCCATATTGTTTACAGTATTTTACTAACTGTTCCATATTCCATTCTTTCATAATCTTCCTCCTTCATATTAAAAAAAATTCTTTCTTATAAGGACGAGTTTCCCCGCGGTTCCACCTTACTTATTCGAAAGAATCTGCTCATATATATATTACTCCCGGTTTCCAAGCCGATCATCGCATTGATATAACTATTTTACAATATTTTATTATTTACGTCAAGATTATTTTGTCTCCGTACAACTTCCATCTTCTACCATATCGTAAATTAAATTGTCATCACTAGCAATCGTCACTTTAACAACACTATCATTTTTGATATGTTTTATAGTTACCGGTATTTTACCGGCTTGACTTAAACTTCCTATACTTATACAAAATATATTACCGGTTCGAATAGGATAATCATTGATGTTATCTTGAATATAAGAATAAGCACTATTATATAGTATTTCCTTTTCCGAATTAGTCAAATCTTCATTGGTACTTTTAATTTGATCAGCTACTATAGGGTATGCAATCACAACTAAAAGTGCTAATAAAACTACCACCGCTAACATTTCAATAAACGTAAATCCCTTTTGTTTCATTGTCTTACCTCACTAATCTAATGTTATCACAAAAAGGAATAAAAGTAAACTATATACCTATCTTATCGCCCTCTAAACGTAATTTATCGGCAATAGTCACAATAAATTCACTATTAGTTGGTTTAGCCCGATCAATATCAACACTATGACCAAATATCTCTTCCATCATATCCCAACTACCTCTATTCCAACTGACCTCAATCGCATGGCGAATAGCCCTTTCAACTCTAGAAGCCGTTGTACCAAACCGACTGGCTAAAGCCGGATATAAATCTTTAGTAATACTATCTATTTTATTATTTTTATCATAAAGAATTTCAATCCCATCCCGAATATATTGATAGCCTTTTATATGAGATGGTATCCCTAATTCATGAAGTATTTTAGTTACCGTTATTTGTAAATTATTTTTCTTAATATTGATAACTTTATGACTAGTATCATCTTCTTCCATACATTTTAAAATTCTTTCTTTTAAATCCATCAAATCAAAAGGTTTTAAAATGAAATAACTAGTTCCTAGTTCGGATACTTTTCTAATCATATTCGCATCATTATAACTAGTGGCTACTATAACCGGTTTAGAAATATCTCTTTTTTGCATTTCTTCCAAAACATATAAACCATCCTTATTAGGCATAATTAAATCTAGTATCATCAAATCGTATTCATCCTGTCGACTGGCCTGTTTTATTCCTTCAATTCCATCATGGGCTTCTAAAACTATTTTGACATTATCATCTTCCTTTAAAAATTCCTTGACCATGTTAATCAAATTGACATTATCATCTATCATTAAAACTCTTATTTCTTTCATATCTTTCCCTCATTTCTTTTTCATTATACTTTAAAAAACTGCCGTATTTTTTCGAAATATGTCGAATAACAAAAAAAGTTATTGACCTACAACAACTTCTTTAATTTTTAAAAATTCTAAGGCATCTGTCGAAGATGTACCTACTAAAAATCCTTGAATGGAAGGTATTTTATTTAAAGATTCTATATTATTAGAATTTACACTTCCCCCATAAATAACTGGTATATCTTCAACATTTTTATACTGTTTTACTGTTTCTTTGATAAAAAGCGCAATTCGATTTATCTCTTCTACTTCGGCTACTTTACCAGTTCCAATAGCCCACAACGGTTCATACGCTATCCAGATATTTTTTAAATCGGTCTGTTCAAATAAAGCCTGATATATTTCTTGCCTTAAAACAAGTTCGGTTTTTTTCAAACTTCTTTGTTCTAAAGTTTCCCCGATACATAAAATAACTTTGAGTCCACTTTCTAAAGCCGCTTTTATTTTTTTGGCGATATCATTATTTTCTTCTTGGTAGTAACTTCTTCTTTCACTATGGCCAACAAGACAATAATTGACTCCTAAACCTTTGGCTTGATAGGGCGATATTTCCCCAGTATAAGAACCTTTTTTTTCATAAAAAATGTTTTGAACCCCTACTTGATATTCTTGTTTTAAATAATATGGTAAGTAAATACTCGATGGACATAAAATGACATTGTTATTTAGTTTACCTTTGATTTCATTTAAAAATGTTTGAACATCTTGAGGCAACATAATCATTTTTTGATTACCAATTAAATATTTACTCATCATCACCCTTCTTTCTTATCCTATCTCTTAACCGATCATACCAGTTTTGACTATCTTTATTGCCGATAGCGGCTTTATAAACATCTAAAACACTTTCCGCAAAATATTTAAGAGAATGGGACTCGGCTAGTATTTTAGCCTCTTTTCCCATGTAGACAACTTTACTAGGATTTTTAATTAAATTTTGGATTATATCAATATATTCTTCTTTATTATGAAATAATTTACCCGTCAAGTCGGAAATGACATCGTTATTAAAAGCCAAATCATCAATACAAATAACCGGCTTAGAAGCCGCCATGGCTTCAACTACCGTAAGTCCCTGGGTTTCGGTTGTACTCGCCGTAGCAAATACACTGGCTAGTTGATAATAAGTCGGCATTTCTTCCCACGGTATGGCATTGGTAAAAAGGATGTTGTTATTTAATTTACTTTCCAATGTCATTTCCACAAAGTGTTGAAAATCCGGACCACTTCCCACGACAACCAATTTACAATTTTTATTCTTTTTAATCAATTCTTTATGGGCATCAATCAAAAATTCCAAATTTTTTTCTTTCGCAATTCGACCGACAAACAATATCACAAAATCGTCTTTTTTTATTTTCAATTCTTTTTTTATTTGTTCTACTTTTTTCATATCGACATTTTCTTTATAAAATCTCGATACTTCCATCCCAGTTGGAACAATATGAATATTTTTGTCAACTTTATATTTTTCTTTGAATAATTGATAAGTTTTTTTACTGGGAACAATAAGTTCCCGAGCAGTTCTATCACAGTAAAATTTGGTCAAATATTCCACAATTTTTTTACTGGATTTATTAAAATGGCCTTTAGTTATGTAATGAACATAATCTTCATACATCGTATGGTAAGTATGAACTAATGGAATATTGAATTGTTTGGCAATTATCCTCGCAAAAGTACCAATACCAAATTCAGTATGAGAATGAATAACATCTAAATCCCATTCTCTAATAATATTGATGGCTTTTAAAGGATAAATACCCGTTAATCTATAATCGTATATTCCAATTGGAATACCCGGTATTCTAAGATGATTTTCATCTTCTAGTTTATAAGACATATCATCAGGGTTAACAGTTACGATAAATACTTGATGACCTTTTTCTTTTAAGGCTTTTTCTAAAGAAATAATACTAGTTGATACCCCATTGATAAATGGGGGGTATGTATCGGTAAATATACCTATTCGCATTATTCTGTCCCCTTTCTTTTTATGTTCAAAACTATTGCTCCTACAATAAGTCCAAAATAGTAGGTAATAAACCGCCACAAAAGCATTAAAGCATTTAAAAATGGTGGCTTTATAAAACTGTTGAAAAATTCAATAAAACCAAATTCTAAACCGCCAGTTCCTCCCGGTATCGGGACAAAAGAACCGATAAGCATGACATAAGCGGATGTCAAAATACATTCAATACTATTAAAATCATGATAATGTCCCATACCATAGGCTAAAGTAAGCGGTATTAAATATAAACAACATAATGATATTAGTAATAATATTATCAAAAAGATAAATTCTTTTTTGTTTTCTAAAAGTTTATTAGCGCCAATATGAAATTCATCTAGATAATTTTTAAATCTATCTTTAGTTTTTTCAGCATTTTTAATCAAATGAATTTTTCCTAAAAAATCAATAAAATGGTTTAAAATAAAATGATGGACTCTTCTAGCATAAGTTATAATAAATAATCCAACTATGACAAAAAAGTTAATAATAAAACCTAGTGTTACTAAATCTTTTAATAAATTGTTTTTAGGAAATATATGAAATACATTGTTGTAAATGATGGCCAGTGTACCAAGTAAAACTATAGATATTTGATAAACAATAAATCTTTGAATAACGATATTAGTCGCATCAGCAAATTTTAAATGGTGCTTTCTTAAGGAATATATTTCATATGGTTGACCGCCAGTGGCGAAAGGAGTCACCGCATTGAAAAAGTTTACTTCGACAATAAGTCTTAATGAGTCTTTAAAACTGTAGTCTTTGGTATAATGTCTAGATATTTTCATCAGAACTATCGATTTAAAAAACCAATAACCAAAAATCAAGAAGAAACTTACTAATAACCAACCTTTATTGATTGTTAATATTTCTTTTATTATTTCTTGATAATTATCTTTTAAAGAAAAATATAAAACTATTGTGGTAAATAAAATTAAAACTAAATAGCTTAATATTTTTTTAAGTTTTTTATTTTTCAATATTTTTTTCATCTATTGCATCAATCCCTGGTAAAATCTTCCCTGATAAAAGTTCTAATGAAGCACCACCACCAGTTGAAATATGGGTATTTTCATCGTTATAACCTAATTTTTGAACTAAAGATATGGTATCTCCTCCACCAATTATTTTGGTGGCCTGAACTTTTTTTAAAGTTTCACAAATAGCCTTAGTTCCTTTAGAAAATACTTCATATTCGGCATAACCCATTGGACCGTTCCAAACTATAGTTTTACTTTTTTCAAGGTATTTTTTAAATTCGGAAATAGTGTTAGTTCCAATATCTAAACCTATTTCTTCTTCCATAAAGTCTTCGACATTTTTATCATGGGTAATGGCATTTTCTGCTATTTCTAAAGCATTGACACTATCAACTGGTAAAATTATTTTATTAGGATATTTATTTAAAAGATTTTGACAAAATTCAATATGTTCTAAATCGACTAATGATTTACCAATTTCATAGTTTTGGGCTTTTAAAAAAGTATAAGCCATTCCTCCCCCGATTAAAATATGATCGGCTTTATCAATCAAATTTTCAATAACCGGTATTTTATCAACTACTTTCGCTCCACCTAAAATGACCGTAAAAGGTTTTTTCGGGTTATTTAAAACTGGTTCAAAAGCCTTTATTTCTTTTTCCACTAAAAATCCTAATCCACTTGGTAAGTTACTAGCAATACCAACGTTGGAAGCATGGGCTCTATGACAAGTACCAAAGGCATCATTGATAAATATATCCCCTAAACTAGCCCAATATTTTCCCAATTCTAAATTATTAGTACTTTCTAATTTATTAGGATAATCTTCAAACCTAGTATTTTCGATAACTAATACTTCTTTATTGTTTAATTTGGAAATAGCCTCTTCTAATTTTTTACCTCTTGTTTCTTCAACAAAATATACTTTTTCTTCTAATAAACTACTTAATAGTTCAAATACTGGTTTTAAAGATAATTTCTTTTTATCGCTTTCTTCTTTTACTCGACCTAAATGGGAAAGTAGTATGACTTTAGCGTCATTATCTAAAGCATATTTAATGGTTGGTAAACTAGCCTTTACTCTGGTGTCATCAGTTATTTTACCATCTTTCATTGGTACATTAAAATCAACTCTAATAAGTACTTTTTTATTATTTAAATCATAATCACGAATTGTTTTTTTCATAATGCCTCCTCATATTTTATATCTAATCTTATTTTCTCATTTTTTTATATATTTTTCAAGTATTTGACAAACTTTCAAAAAACCAATCTCATGATTGGTTTACTGCTTAATTATCTTCTAATTGTTCTTCAATTCTGATTAGTTCATTGTATTTACAAATTCGGTCAGTTCTAGACATTGAACCAGTTTTAATTTGTCCTAAGTTTAACCCCACAGCAAAATGGGTAATAAAGGTATCTTCAGTTTCCCCACTACGGTGAGAAATTATTGTTTTATAATTGTTATCTTTAGCCAATTGAATGGTTTCTAACATTTCCGTTACGGTTCCAATTTGATTGGCTTTGATTAAAATAGCATTTCCTAAACCAAGTTCAATTCCTTCAGCAAATATTTTTTTATTAGTTACAAATAAGTCATCACCGACTAATTGAATACGATCGGCTAATCTTTCCGTCAACATTTTAAATCCTTCATAATCGTTTTCCGCTAAACCATCTTCAATAGATATTATAGGAAATTCATTAACTAAGTTTTCAAAATAATCGACCATTTCCCCACTAGTCAAACTTTTATTTTCCCCTTTTAAATAATAGGTTCCATCTTGGTAAAATTCACTAGCGGCCACATCTAAACCAAGACATACTTCATCACCTGGAATATATCCGGCCCGGTTAATGGCTTCACAGATTAAAGATAAGGCTTCTTTGTTGCTGTCTAAGTTTGGCGCAAATCCCCCTTCATCTCCAACCCCGGTTGCTAGACCTTTTTCTAATAATACTTTTTTTAAAGTATGGAATACTTCGGAACCAATTCTTATTCTTTCTTTGATTGTTTTGGCAATTGGGATTATCATAAATTCTTGAAAGTCTAATTTATTATCCGCATGGGCTCCCCCATTTAATATGTTCATCATGGGTACTGGTAAAGTTGTTCCATCCCCAATATAACGATAAAGTGGTTTACCACTATCTAAAGCCGCCGCTTTTAAGCAAGCAAGGGATACACCTAAAATGGCATTGGCTCCTAAGTTTGATTTATTTTCTGTTCCATCTAAACGAATCATAAGTTCATCTAATTCTTTTTGATTGGCAACATCTCTTCCAACCAAATTAGCTTTAATTATTGAATCGACATTTCGAACGGCTTTTAATACACCTTTTCCCATATAACGTTCTTGGTCGTTATCGCGCAATTCTAATGCTTCTTTTGATCCAGTAGAGGCTCCTGATGGCACACTGGCCCGCCCTACGATTCCATTTTCCAAAATTACATCCACTTCTACAGTTGGATTTCCTCTAGAATCCAATATTTCACGTCCAATGATATTTTTTATTTTAGTCATAATAACCTCCGTCTTTATTTATTATAGCAAATTTTCTTATGTTTGTTAATAATATGTTTAACAATTGTGTAAAGTTTCAAAAATTTC
>CANQHO010000054.1 GCA_947623815.1 uncultured Bacilli bacterium
ATCAACGCGATTACCGCTAATATTACTATAACCGCTAGTAATTCAATCAATGTAAATCCTTTCTTATTTTTTGTAAACTTGGCCCCCCCCCGAATTTACGTTCGGTACAATCATTTTTAATCATCCTTCCTTTTATTTTTTGATACCATGTATCTTTACCTATATCCATATTAGCACAATTTAATATTCAAAACAATATTTTATCATATTTTTTTTGTAACCATGTAAACTACATAATCATTTATTTGCAATATTTAAACAATCCATATTTAAATATTTAACTTTCATTTTTTTATTTTTAATTGGACAATCAATATCTAAACTACCTATATCACCCGTAATAGTATCTAAAAAAAACATTTCATCATCATTGTAAATTTTAATATACTTATCAAGTACTTCAAACTGATAATCATTAGATTGAATAACAACCTCACCATTAAGTTTTTTTATAAACAAATTACTTATATTTAAACAATTATTTTTTAATATATACTTAAAAAAAATCAAATAATTATTAACTAACATACTATAAAGTTGATGCAAATCATCTAAATTGTGTTTTTTTAAATTTAAACTATCATTTAAAACCTTTAAATCTTCATCAACAATGTTGACAATATCACAATTACCACTAAAAGCAATACCATAATTTTTTTTATTTTCAAACCAAATATTGCCATAATTGGTATTACTTAAAGATCCATCCTGCATATTTAAAATTTTATTTTTTCTACCAAAATCTAATAAAAATAAACATTCCTTTGCACTATTTAAAAACCTATAACTTCTGATTTGAATTTTTTTAATAATATCCAAATTAGAATTATAAAAATAACTTAATTTTGTATCTCTATCATAACCAATATAAATTTTAGAATCAGTATTTATAATATCAACATCATCATGTTTAACCATTTTATAATCATTTAAATTTATCAAAATATTTTGGTTACTGTTTTTTATTTGTCCAGGAATCAAAAGAATTAAAACATTGTCAACAACTTCTGATTTTTTTATTTCTTTTAAAGGCATTTTAATTTCTTTAATTAAATTTAAATCCAAATCACATATTTTAATGCAATTTTTTTTAATTACGATAATATTATTTTTATAAAATAATGGTTTAGTTAAATTGTATTTATTTTTTTTAAAGGAACTAATAGAATTTTCTTTAACAATTTCTAATTTATCACCATTTATAATTAAAAGATTATCTTTAAAAACAATTTTACCAGTAATATTATCTAAAACTCTATTAAAATTTAAATCCATAATACATAATTTATTATCAATTTTATTTTTTAAAATATAAAAATTATTTACTACTTTTAAAACTGTATAATTTAAAGGAACATTTAATAAATTTTTATTTTTTATATCATAAATTTTTTCCTTGTTTTTAAATAATATTTTTAAAATACTATCTATTTGTTTAATGGAAATAACATCTAATTCATTAAATAATATATCTTTAGTTTTTAAATCAATTATTTTATTACTTTCATCAACAATTAAAATGTTATCATTAAAAACAATAACATTTTTTATCCAATCTAAATTAGATACATCATACATTTCATCTTTAACATATAAAAGTTTTTTATTATTATCTAAAAAAATATATAAACAACCATTTATATTATACATGTTTTTTACATTTATATTTTTATGTTTCATATTTCACCTGTCAAAATAAAGTTTAAATATAGAAAAAAAGATTTTTTTAATCTTTTTTAGTTTTATCAGCTTCTTCTAATTTTTTCAAAACTTCTTTGGTAGCTACTATAGCTTTTTCTCTTACTGAATTAGCGGCTTTTTCTAAAACTGGAGTTCCTTTTTCAATAGCGTAATCAACAAGTTCTTCCGCCTTTTTTTGAATAACTTGCGCTTTTTCTTTGGCTATTTTCAAAGCCTTTTCTTTATCTAAATCTTCTAAATCTTTTTTTAATTCTTCGATTTTTTCTTCGATGTTTTCTTTTACTTCTTCTTTATCTATATCTTTTACTTTTTTAAGTAAATCATCCATTTTTTCTTTTAATTCTTTTCTAGTTTCACTACCTTTTTTAGGAGCAAATAAGATTCCAAGGCCAGCACCCAAAGCCATTCCTGTCAATAAAGTCTTAGTTTTTTTCATTTTTTTCATATTCATCCTTCTTTCTTTTTTTTAAAGGGCTAATAATTTTGCCCAAAACATGACTTACACTACTTATTATATATTCATTTACCCTCGCAATTGTGTCAGAAGTTGTATTGATTATTTCAAATAAATTATTTAATTTACTTACTTTGTCTTGAACTTCATCAATGGCTTTATCTACTTTATATAAAGTTTGGATTAACTTTATTCCTAAACAAATAAGTACAATTAGTAATACTACTGTTAAAGTATAAAGTATTACGGAAAATTCAAAATTCAATCTTCATCCCTCTTTTCATACATAGAATCTATTAAATCAAAAAGTTCATCTTCAACATTTTCCACATCTTCTTTAGGTTTGACAACTGGATCTTTTTTCTTAACGACACTATTATTTTTTATATATTCATTTATTTCATCAATCTTTTGTCTTTGTAATTCTAGTTCTTTAGTTAAATCAGCAGCTTCGATTTCTTTTTCGGCTTTACTATTTTTTAACTCTTCTTCTTTTTTTACTTCTTTAGGATTTAAAGTTAAAGTACCACTGGTAAATAAAGTATTTTCAAGATCTTCATCATTTTGACCATAGGCTTTAGCCCTAACATCATCGATAGTTGGAGTTATTTTAACTCTTTCTTTTCTGACTTTGGTTTTCACATCATCTTTTTTATAGTTCTTATCTAAAACTCCATATACTGGGGAAATGATTGGTGATGGTTTAAATATTTTTTTAACTGGTGGTTCTTCTTTAGTATTTCCCTTAAATGAATTTTCATTCTTCGGTTTTCTGGGAATTTTTACTTCCCTAACTTTTTTTGGTTCTTCTTTTTTCTCTTGTTCAAATCCTTTTAAATCGGAAAAAGCTGTATCGTCAAAATACATCGGCATTTTTGGTCTTTCTTCCCTAGTTGTAATTTTAGGTTCGACCTTTTTTACTTCTTCGACTTCTCTTTTTCTTTCTGGTACCACTTCTTTTACTGGTTCTACTACTTCTTTACTTCTTTCCCTTTTCATCGGTTTCATGAAAGGTTCTTCTTCTTCAACTTCAACTTCCTCTGTAAATAAATTTTTTACTTTATCTAATAATCCCATTTTTTCACCTCTTATTTTTGAATTCCTTCTATTGCTCGGTCTATTTCTGTTTCTTCTTTTTTTGTAAACGTCTGATATCTTTCCTCTTTATTGACAAAATAATCTTCATTTAACATAAGTTTAATTACATTGTCATTAAATTTCACCGTTGATAAAATATATGAAGCATTTAATACCGCATCAAGTAAATCATCTTTATTTACTACGGCTTCTATTTTAGCGTAGTTGTAAAAAAATTCTAGTTTGTAATTATTGTCTAATTTTTTTACTTCTAAGTATCCTTCTTTTTCACCATCTATTTTTTTAGAATAGTAGGCTTTTTTGTTTACTTCATAATCTATCGGTGTTTTATAATAATAACTAACGGCATCAATATATAAATAATAGTAATTACCATTGGAATAAAGTCGATCGTTTAAATCGTTTGTATCGATATAACTTACTCCTCTAGGTATATAATATTTATAGCCTTTTCCTACTCTGTTATATAACTGATTGTTTTTGGAAAGTACGACTGATACAATGTTGTCAATTTCCTTGGTATCGATTCTAACTACCGTACAACCGGTTAACAGTAAAAGCATTAAAAAGAGCAAATGTATCTTTTTCATATTTTCACCACTCTTATTATGATTATACCAAATTATGATTATTTAAAAAAGTATTTTTCTAAATTTATCTATTTTTTAACATAAATTTGATAAATTGGATAGCCTTTACTTTGAAATTTAATTTCATATTCGGTCGGTATATTTTCTTTTATATCGTCATGGTATAAGTCTAAAGATATCGTTTCTATTTTATAACCGTAATCGGTTAAACTTTTAATTGAATATTCAAATAAATGTCGATTATCGGTCTTCATTTTTATTTCTTGTTTATTTTTAAAAATATGGTCATATTTTTTTAAAAAGTTTGGATGGGTAAGTCTTCTTTTGGCATGTCTATCTTTGGGCCAAGGATCGGAAAAGTTTAAATATATTAAATCAACTTCATGATTAAAATACTTATCGATATTATTCGCATCCATTTTAAAAAAGTGTAAATTAGGTAAGGGATGTTGTTCTTGTTTTTCTAAGGCTCTAATTAAAACACTATCATACTTTTCAATACCGATAAAGTTAATATCCGGATATTTTAAAGCATTATTGTAAATAAAGGTACCTTTACCCATTCCAACTTCTATATAAAGAGGTTTATCATCTTCAAATATTTTTTCACCGTTAAATTTTTCTTCGGTCATAACGTATTTAGATGCCTCAATTTTATCTTTAGCTCCTTTTACATTTTTCAGTCGCATATTCTCACCTTTATAAGTATACCAAATTTTATTAAATAAAATCAACGTCTTTAAATCTTCAATTTGTATTTTTTCTTATTTTGTGATATTATATTGCTCGTTTAAGGAGGTAAACTATGGAAATAAATTTTTTAAAGTTAGTGAAAGAACAAGTTGAAAAGTATGCTTTAAGTCAAAAAATTTTAAATATTTCAATTTCTGATAGAGAAAACTTAAACAAGATCATCAATTTTGCTTTAAGTTGGTGGTTAAAAAATATTGGAGATATAAATGATGGTGTCGTTAATTTTAACTATGATAGTGTTAATGATAGACAGTTTTCAAAAGATAAAATATTGAAATTAAATAATTTTATTTATACCTTAGGTTTTAATATTTTAAAACAATTACTTGTATATGATAAAAAAGTAATTTTAAAATGTAATAACATTTCTCAAGGTCTATTAAAAGAAGTTACGGAAAAATGTGATTGTCAATTTTTAGAAATTACTTTTCCGATAAAATCAGTTATGACTATTACCAACAATCAAATATGGATTGATAGTAATCACGGAAATAAAATTGCCTTTGATATTTATAAAAATTATGATTTTGATAATCTTTCGTTAATGTCTAGTGATGAATATATCTTACCTAGTCATTTTTTATTGTCAAATTATGATTTTACTGCTCTTAATGATTATAAAAAATATATAAAATAAAGCATCAGTTGTCTGATGCGATTATTTTTTTTAATTTCTTTTTTATTCTTTGGACCGTATTATCTACTAAACGATAATCCCAATTTAATTTTTCACTTATTTCTTTTAAAGAAAAGCCTTGATATTTTAATTCAAAAACTTTGGTTTCTTTTTCGGTTAAAGATAATTTTAATTTTTCGATTAAATTTTTTTCTTCTTCTTTTCCGATAATCAAATTTGCGGGGTCATTATCTTCGACTTTCAATATATCAAATATTTTATATTCCCCATTTTCATTCATTACATCAACGGGAATTGCTTCATTTAAGATTTTATATTTTTGTCTATTTGAACCGATCATCAAGTCTTTCATTTTGTTTTCGATACATTTAACGGCATAGGTATTGAAACTAGTTTCTTTACTTTCCCGAAAGTGATCAATAGCTTTACTTAAGCCAACTAAGCCTTCTTGGATTAAATCATTTTCATCAATTCCTAAATTTTCATTGCCCCCCGACCATTTAAAGGCTATTTTTTTTATTATTGGCAAATATTTTTCATAAATAATATCTTTAGCCTCTTCAATGTTTTCTTGAACAAAACTTATTAGTTCGTAGTCGTTATATTCGTTGTTTTTCAAAAAGCACCTACTTTCTTTGATATGCGGCTTCAAAAATAATAATGGCTGAGGCGACGGAAGCATTTAAACTATTGACATTTCCGTACATGGGAATACTGGAAATGAAATCACATTTTTGTTTTACTAAATGAGATAAACCTTTGCCTTCATTGCCAATTACTAAGGCTATTTTACCACTATAGTCTATTTTTTTATAGTCTGTTCCTTGCATATCAGTTCCGATAATCCAAAATCCTTCTTTTTTTAACTCTTCTATGGTTCTATTTAAATTTACCACTTTACTTATTGGCATATTATTAACGGTACCAACACTTACTTTAAAAACCGTCCCATTGACCCTGATACTTCTATCTTCCGGTATAATAATTCCATCTACTTTAGCAGCTTCACAACTTCTAATTATTGCCCCAAAGTTATGGGGATCTTCTAAATGATCCAAAATTACTAAAAAAGATTTATTTAATAATTCTTTTAAAGGAGTATATTGATATTCTTTTACTTGGACAATGATTCCTTGATGATTACCATTGACAATATTATCTAAGTCTTTTTTCTCTTTGTAATGGGTTATTATTTTTTTATTTTGGATAATTGTTTTTATATTTTCATCGTTGAAGTTTTTATAAAGATAGATTTGTTCTATATTTTCAGGATTTTTTAGTAATTCTAAAGCAACGTTTTTTCCATATAAATACATTATTTTACCACCTCGTATGGCCAAGAACTAATTCCACCAAAAGTATATACATTTTGATAACCTTTATCTATTAAAATTTCGGCTGCTTCTAAAGCTCTTTTTCCACTTTGACAGTATAACATGATGGTGGTATTTTTATTAGGTATTTTGTTTTTAATATTATCGATATCGGATAATGGTATTAAAATAGCATTAGGGATATGTCCGTTTTCATATTCTTCTTTTTCTCGAACATCAACTACTAAGTTTTCTTGATTTTCCATCATTTTTTTAGCTTCTTTGGCATCGATAGTTTTTACTGTAACTTGACTTTGACAAGCTGTCAAGATAAATAAACTAATTAGGGATATTAAAATTTTTTTCAATCTTGGATACTCCTTTCTAAAACTTCTTCTAGTCTTTTTAGGTTGTTATTTATATATAAATACCCAATAATGGCTTCAAAAGCGGTTGCCCATTTGTAAGTAATGATATCGGTGTTTTTAGGACTATGGCTGACTTTATGATTTCTCGCTCTTTTCATAATGTTTATTTCTTCTTCGGTTAAAAAGTTATTTTCTAATAATTTGTTTAGTATAATAGCTTGTCCTTTGGCACTTACATATTTGGTTACTTCTTTTTGTAATTGATTTACTTTGCCGATATTTTTTTGGATAAATATTTTTCTTACATATACTTCAAATACGGCGTCTCCTAAATACGCTAAAGTTAAAACATTATTCATTAAAACTCCTTCTATCAAATGTTATGTTTGATATCAAACCATCTTTTATGTCTTGTAAAATCAAACGGTAGACTTGTTCATAGTTTATCAAACCACCTTTTAAATGGCAACCCCTTTTTTCACCGATGGTATTTATAACGGTTTCTATTTCATCAATATTATCTATTCCATATCTTTCTTTTAATATTTCGGGATAGTATTTATATAGTTTTTCAATTGCAAAAGTAAATACTTCTTCTAAAGGTAATATTTCTTCTCTTATAGCCGTAAAGGTAGCCAAAGTATACCCTACTTCGATATCATCAATTTTCGGCCATAAAATACCTGGTGTGTCTAATAATTCCATTTTATCATTTATTCTAACCCAATCTAGACTTTTAGTTATTCCCGGTTTATTACCAGTTTCTTTTTTCTTTTTCCCTACTAATCGATTTATCAAAGTTGATTTCCCTACGTTTGGTATGCCTACTATCATAATTCTAATTTTTCTAGGTTTTAATCCCTTTTGTTTTCTTTTTTCGTTTAAGTTTTGTTGTTCTTGTTCGATCATTTGAATTAAAGGTTTTAAATTATCTTTAAGGGCATTTAAGGAAAATACTTGATATCCTTTATCTTGATAATATTTAATCCATTTGTTAGTTATTTCTAAATCGCATAAATCCATTTTAGATACTACTAGTATTTTTCTTTTATTGCCAAGTGTTTCATCTATATCAACAATTTTTGATGAATATGGCATTCTAGCATCGATTACTTCAATGGCCAAATCGATTAAGTTAAGGGCTTCTTTCATTTGTCTTTTTGCTTTAGCCATGTGTCCGGGATACCAGTTGATTACACTTTTATTAACTCCATTATCATTATTTTCAATCATTTTCTCCACCTTCTTCTTTTGCTAATTCATATAATTCTTTCTCATCTTTAATTATTTTAATCAATTCTTCTTTAGATGGCAAATATGTTAAATATTTTGAAGCATAAACATTTTTCACATCATCTCCTAAAGTCATTTCTACTACTGCATCATCTTTATCTGCACA
>CANQHO010000055.1 GCA_947623815.1 uncultured Bacilli bacterium
AAAGTTTTATTGATTATTTCTTTTTGTTTACTATTAGGATACAATCTAAATTTGTATGCTCTATTTATAATCAAGACTATCACCACCCAGCAAACCAACTATAGCATACATATGTTTACCGTGTCAACCTATTTTAACAAAAATTTTAAATTTATTTTAATATGTTTTTATTTTCTATTTTGCGAAGCACTTTCCTGAAATATAAAAAAGGAAATATAGTTTCCTTTCCCCTGTTAAAATATTTTATTCATGAACACAAGTAGCCTCACCTGGTTTTGAACCCTCAACATATGTACCACCAGATAAATTACATCCCGTTTTAGTCGCTGAATCCATTACATATCCCCCTAATAATTTAACTACTGTAACAACGACAACACTTACAACAGCAATGATTAAAAGATATTCGACTAATGCTTGCCCTTTATTATTTAATCTATTCATAAATTCCTCCTGCTATTATATATATTAAGTGTACCCTTTTTTACAATTTTTGTCAATTATTTTAGGGCATTACTTGTTTTGAAATAACCTTTTTAGTATAATGAATTTGGTGATATGATTGTATAAAACATGTAATTCTTTTTTTAAAAGATTTAAAGGCTTTATGTTTGTTAAAAAAAAATTGCCATATGGTATGTATTTTCCTAAGTGTTCTAGTATCCATACTTTTTTTTGTTTTCAAACTTTATCTGTTTATTTTTTAGATAAAAATAATGATGTTATATCCCATTTATTTATTAAACCTTGGAAAATTAAAAAAGTTAAAAATTGTACTTCGGTTTTAGAATTTAGTGTAAATACAGTCGATGAAAAACAAGTTTTAACCCAAATAAAACGCCTAAAATAAGACGTTTTATTTATCAATTATTTCATAAGTTGTTCCTTCTTTAGTATCTATTAGTTTGATGCCTTCTTTTAAAAGTTCATCTCTAATTTCATCGGCTACATCGTAATTTTTATTTTCTTTAGCCTGTTTTCTTAAATTTATTTTTTCCATAATATATTCTTTTAAACTATCAGCAATATCCTCTTCTTTTAATAAATCTAAAGATAGTACTTTGTCAAAATCTTCAATTAAAGATAACTTGGTATTGTTGTTTAAATTATCATCTTTTAAAACATCATAAAGAACGGTCAAAGCACTAGACGTATTTAAATCATTGCCAATACTTTCTTTATATTCTTCTTGATATTTTAAAAATAAGTCATTTTGGATTACCGAATCATCTTTTTTTATCGATTTAACTTTTCTTAGCAATTTTTCATATTGCTTTTTGGCTTGATTTATCGCTTCTTCGGTATAAACTAAAGTTTTCCGATAATGGGAACTTAAACAAAATAACCGATACACTAAAGGTTTAATTCCTTGGCTTTCTAAAAGGGATATAGTTAAAGTTTGTCCTTTACTTTTACTCATCTTTCCCGTCAAGTCGTTTAAATGTTCGGAATGACACCAATAATTACACCATTTATGATTTAAATATCCTTCGGATTGGGCTATTTCATTAGTGTGGTGGGGAAAAATATTATCGATACCACCACAGTGAATATCTAAATATTCGCCTAAGTATTTTATTGATATTCCACTACATTCAATATGCCAACCGGGATAACCTAAGCCCCATGGTGAATCCCATTTCAAGGCTTGATCTTCAAATTTAGATTTGGTAAACCACAAAACAAAATCGGTTTTGTTTTTTTTGTTTTTATCTTCTTCGACACTTTCTCTTACCCCAACTTGAATATCTTCTTCATTGTGATTAGTTAAAACATAATAATTAGTTAATTTAGAAGTATCAAAATAGACATTACCTCCACTTTGATACGCCAAGTCTTTATCCAACAAATTTTGAATTATTTTTATATATTCAGCGATATTATCGGTCGCTTTAGATACAATGGCTGGCCATTTGATGTTTAATTTTTGACAGTCTTTTTTAAATAAATCTGTATAATAATCGGCTATTTCTAAAACTGATTTTTTTTGTTCGATAGCGCTTTTTACCATTTTATCTTCCCCGGTATCACTATCGCCACTTAAATGTCCAACGTCCGTTATATTCATACATCTAGTTACATGATAACCTAAATAATTTAAAGTTTTCTCTAAAACATCTTCAAATATATAACATCTTAAATTCCCTATATGGGCATCGTGATAAACGGTGGGACCGCAAGTATACATTTTAACATTGTTTCCATCATTAGGAATAAATTCTTCTACTTTTCTAGTTAAGGTGTTATATAGTTTCATAGTAATCCTCCAATCAGTTTAATTATACACTAAAAATTATTTATTTCCAATCACTTTAGTTTTAAAAGTGTAATATGTATAATATATATTTTTATTGCTTTCATCTATTAACTTAATAAGTTTTTCTTCTTTTTTAGACAAAGTTTCATACCAAGAAAAAATATAAGGTTCTTCGTAATTGGCTTTTTTTAAAAGATTTTTTATATCGTTGATAGTAAATAAATTGGTTTGATTTTTATATAATTCATAACAGTAACCATTTAAAATATAGTTTAAGTTTTTAACACTTATAGGATTGTGAATTTCTCCAATTAAATAACCATCTTTTTTTAAATACTTTTTAATTTTTTGTAAAAAGTTTTGAGGATTTTTTATTTTTTCTAAAAGGTCTTTAATTAAAATATAATCGTATTCATGGTCTTTTAAATAATCGATTTTTTTATATACATCGATAAATTTAAAAGAAAACAATCTTTTATTGTCATCATTTTCTACTCCATCGACAATTATATTAGGGTATTGATATTTCAAGGCTAAGGCTGTAACTCCTATTCCACAATTTATATCTAAAATTTTAATAGGTTTTTCAATTAACGGAAAAGATGCTTCTTTTATATCATCAAAAGTAAAGGTATCAAAATGCCATTTCTTAAAAAAATAATCTCTATTTTTATTTAAAACAGGATAAAATTTGTTTAAATCTTTTCTAAAAGATGAACCTAAATAATGGTGGATAAATGTATCATGACAAAGCATTAGGCGATACCCTAAATTTATTATTCTTAAAGATAAGTCATTATCTTCGATATAACCGGGGGTAAATTCTTCATCTAAACCGTTTAATTTATTTATTACTTCCCTTTTTATCAGTAAACAAAAACCTATTAAAAATACTTTTTCTTCCCATTTATTTTTATCGGATTTATTATTTTCCCAAGCCTTTTTTTGCATTTCTTCTAAATTTTGATATTTAAATGCGACCCCTTGGCGATTTTCATTTTGGTTACATACTGGACCGACTGCTCCAATAGTTGAACTACTATACAAACATTTTTTTAAATTGTCTAACCAATTATTGGTTACAATGGTATCGTTATTTAAAAGTAATATGTCATTGGAATTACTCGCTAAAGAGATACCTTGATTACACCCTTTAGGAAAACCCATATTTTCTTTATTGTATATTACTTTTAAATCTGGTTGGCTTTTTAAATATTCAACGGTACCATCAGTTGAATTATTATCGACAATTATTATTTCATATGTCCCTTCTTTAGTATATTTTTTTATACTATCTAAACATTCTTTAGTATAATTTAAATTATTATAAGTTAGTATAATGATCGATGTGTTATTCAAAAATATCACCCATTTATTTATATGAGTGATATTTAAATTTATGACTTTTTAGCGTTTTTTACTAATTGTTTCCAATCTTTTTTAGGTAGATATTTAGTTACATCTTTACCCGCATTTAAATCTTGTTCAAACTTATCAAATTGGTCCGTGGTTAATTCTTCAAAAAAATAGTTTTCATAAAAATTATACCAAGTTTCATAGGAAATAGATGTTCCAAGTGGGGTATAATAATTGGGTTTTTTTAAAATTACCCCAAATTTAGTAGTTTGATTTTTTAAATACTCTAAAGCATATATATCTGATATAAAATCATGGTCTTTCATTCTTTTTAAATAGGTTTCTCTATGACAACGCCAAATATAATAGTTTAGTTTATGAATTAAAAGAAATAGTTTGATTTCATTTAATTCACTAATATTGGTTATATCTTTGACACTACCTTTATGAACTCCATATTTTCTACCAACAACATCTTCTTCAGTTGGATTTAATTTAATAATCATTTGGTCACCTTCTCGATTTTATATATTATCACTATTAGGTATTGTTGTCAATTTGGTTTAGAATAATGGCGCAAATAATCTAAGTATAGCCTGCCATATCGATTTTATAAAATTGGTTTTAACATCTTGATTTTCTAATTTACGACAATCTTCAAAAGTATCCATAAAATCTTTAAATATTTCTTTTATTTCACTTACATTTTCCATATAAATTCCATTTTCAAAATGGAGATACAAACTTCGATAATCCATATTTATCGTTCCTACTACCGCTCTTATATTATCTGATAAAACTACTTTTGAATGAACAAACCCATTGGTATATTTATATATTTTTACCCCACTATTATGTAATACTCTAAAAAAGGAAGTTGTTTGTGTATAAACAATTTTTTTATCGGGTATTCCTGGGACAATTATTCTTACATCTACTCCACGTTTGGCGGCCCGACAAAGGGCGTTAACCATTTCGGTATCAATTATTAAATAAGGAGTCATTATATATAAATATTCTTTGGCACTATTTATCATATTTATATAAACATCTTCGCCAATTAAATCTTTATGAAAAGGGGCCACTCCATAAGGGATAACGTATCCAGTGTTTGCATCGTGATTTTTAAATTCATATTTAAACTTTCTTATATCTTGATCTTCATTGGTATTAGCATTCCATAAAGTTAAAAACATAACGGTCAAATTCCAAATGGCATCACCAACAATTTTAATTCCATTATCTTTCCAAATACCTAATTTACTATTTACGTTTATATATTCATCACTTAAATTAACACCCCCAGAAAAGGCTACTTTTCCATCGATAATTGTCATTTTTCTATGATCTCTATTATTCATAAATATTCCTCTAAAAGGACTTAATTTATTAAAAGGAATACATTTTATACCGTACTTGGAAAGTTCTTTGGGATATTTAGTTGAAAGCATGGCAACACTGCCCATATCATCATATAGTATTCTAACTTCTACTCCCTTACTAGCCTTTTCTTTTAAAATGTCTAGAATACCATTCCACATAACTCCTTCGTTAATAATGAAATATTCCATAAATATAAATTTTTCGGCTTTTTTTAGTTCTTTTAATAATTCTGGATAAAATTTTTCTCCAAAATTATAGTAGGTAATAGTATTATTAGTACTTACAAAATGATTGGTTCTATTCATTAAATATTTAATATTATCCATTTTTTTATCATTTATTTCTTTTTCTAAATTATCTTCTTGAATTAAATATTTATTGTATTTTTCTTCGTGTTCAAATATACTTTTTAATAATTTGTTTTTCGAATAACTTCTCCCTAAAGTTATCAACAAAATTGTCCCAAATATGGGAAAAATTAAAATCAATATTATCCATGGTAAATCGTTAGAAAGTCTAGTACTTTCTTTTAATATACCGAGAACAATCAAGACACTTATTAAACTATAAAATAGAGTAATTATTCCAAGATATTTATAAAAAAATAATCTTATCGTAATGGCAAAACCAAATTGTAATAATACTCCTACTATAACTATTAACGCTCTTTTTATTGCATTTATCATAACATACTCCTTTTTTTAATTTTGCATAAATATTTGTTGGTCTTTTATTAAATCATAACTGATTAAATCGGTACTATCTAAATTTTCTTTATACATGTCAATTCCGGTAATTTGACTATTTTCATAAGTTGTATAGTAATATATACCTTTATCTACATTACAACAAGAACTATAAATAGTTATTTCATATTTATCTTCGCCCATATGAACACAACCTCTTTGTTGTTCAACCGAACTTAAAATGTGAAAAAATTGACTGATACTTTCCGATTCTGAACTACCAGATAAAGAATTTAATTTAGTAAAAGTTGCTTTGACAAATCTAGAGGCTGATGACAAATCACCTGGCAATCCTAAAGCCCCCATACCACGACTATAAATGTCCAAGTTTAATTCCTTAGAAAAATTATTTATAGGTGGTTCTATCGATAAATTCATATAGTTATTTAAATTAAACATTTGAAGATCAAAGGTAGGATTATTAGTTAATACTCCAACTTTATTGTCATATATTTTAAAACCATCTTCGACACTTTCTACGGTAATAGATTTTTCCTTGTCGGCAATAATCCAATGTAATGGTGATAATCTTAATTCTTCACTAAAATCGATTTTAACTATATTTATTTTATTTAATAATTTTTTTACTTCTTCGATATTAGCACATTGTGATAAAACCCAAGGGATAAACTCAAAAGGAGCAATATTATCTTTGTCACTTTTTTCTTCTTTATATGAGGCATTATTTGGAAAATTCAAACCAGCCATTCCTAAGCCTTTTTCATTGATAGCATCATAATATAATGGATAATCATTAGCCACATAAGCCATACCAATAATGGCATAATGTTGATTTATATCGTTTACTTTTCTAAATTTAAATGGATAATTTCGGGGAGTTATTGTCACTGTTTCTTTATAAGAATATTCTAAATCAAAATTTCTCCCAAAATAATGATCTTTAGTTTTATAAGTTATTGCTGTACACATATACTTTCCTCCTATAATTTATTTCATTAAATATTATAGCACGAATATTTTAAAACAAACAAATTTATCGTTTTAATTTGATGAGTAATGTATAAATACAAAAAAGCAAGCCAGATGCATCCAACTTGCTCAGATGGGATCCGAAGATACACCATCACCATTCACATTTATAATATATCATAATTGTAAAAATTATACAATAATTAAAATTACCTTTTATTTCTTAACAATTTATGTACTAAAGAACATGGCAATTTTTAATTTCACGGAATTTCGTGAAATTAAAATTTTCGTTATTTAATTGTTTCCATAATCCAATATAATCAAATGTTCCTTTATTGCTCATTCAATGTACTATAACATTAGTGGGATTTTCAAGATTAAAATAATTTGTTAAATCAGTTAATGATATATAATCGGTATCACCAATTTTTAAAATACCTATTTTATTGTTATTAACATTTATTTCTGTTTTAATTAACTCTTTTTTCATATTTTCCCCCTAATTACTAAAATCATTTTATCATAAATTTTTATATATTAAAACTCGAACCAATCTAATCATTTGAAAAGTTCGAGTTTGATATCAATTTGGTGCAAATTGAAAAATTATCTACAACTTTTCATGCACACCATAATAATCAATCAACACCTTCATTGTAACATAAATTCAAAAGAAAAATAACTCTTTCGAGTTACTCTTCTTGCCCGAGAAATCTCGTACTTAACATACGATTAGAACATTCGCATATGAAATGCTTGGTTCGATACGTCTCAAAGGTCTTCTGATACTATTATACTATATTTTTACTAATCTAAAACTAATTCTTTTGATTTTTCTAATTTTTTATTCATCTTCAAAGATTTTGACATTGAAATTTATCACTATAAATATATAATACCATAATTTTTTACAAATTTAAATTATCATATTAAATAACTAGCTTGATTAAATAAAGTATTTCTTAAAGCTATGCTTTGAAGAAAGATAATTTTTTTGCTTGATATTATGAGTAATGGCTAAAAAGTGTTACAATGAAAATTTATACTCATTTAACAAACAATGAATATGATAATTGGATGAATAAAATAAATAAAATTGCCTGAAACAAGACCAAAA